>DAIESZ010000272.1 GCA_027346035.1 Propionibacteriaceae bacterium | reverse complement strand
TCACCGCGATCATCCAGCCGATGGCCCTCAACGACGTCCAGGTCGCCCTCGCCCAGCACGGCATCGCCGGCATCACCGTCACCGAAGTCAGCGGCTACGCCCGCCAGAAGGGCCACACCGAGGTCTACCGCGGCGCCGAATACACCATCGACTTCATCGCCAAGGTCAAACTCGAAGTCCTCACCACCGACGACCTCGCCGACGGCATCGTCGAAGTCATCGTCCGCACCGCCCGCACCGGACAGATCGGCGACGGCAAGGTCTGGACCACCGCCATCGACGACGTCGTCCGCATCCGCACCGGCGAACGCGGAGACGACGCCATCTGACCGGCGGCGGCAGGCCCGCCACCGGAACGCTTCCGTCAGCGCTTGGTGATCCGGTCGGCCACTTCCTTGCCGGAGCGCAGCGCCCCTTCAAGGTAGCCGGTGAACCGGGAGGCGTACTCGGCGCCGGCGAAGTGGACGTGGCCCTCGGGTGCGCCGAGGCTTGAGGCGACGGCCGTCCAGACGCTCGGGGCGAAGTGCGCCCCGTGGCACCCGCCGGTGAAGCGCTCGCTCGACCAGTCGACGTCGACGTATTCGAGTGGTGTCGGCACGTCGGCCCCGAAGACCGTGTGCACGGTGTCGGTGAAGGTCCGCTCCCGCAGGCTGACGGTCCACCGGCCGAGGCCCGACGCCTCGGGCCCCTCGAAGAAGCCGGTGAGCACCCCGAGGGTCGACCCCACGTTGCTGCTGTCGCTCATCACCCGCAGGGGCCCGGCATCGGTGCCGACCTGACCGGACATGCCCCGCTCGCGCCACCACGGGGTGTCGTAGATCAGGGCCGCCTTGATGACGTTGCCCGGGGGGACCTCCCTGACGAGGTCGGAACGCCATTCCGGCAGCGCCGGTTCGAACGTGATGGCGTCGACGACCCTCGGCGGCACGGCGACGATCACGTCGCGAGCCGTGAAGGACTCCCCCTCGGCGGTGGTGACGGTGATCGCCGCGTCACCGACGGTGACCGAGGCGACCACGGCCCCGAGATGCACCTGGTCAGCCAGCGGCTCGGCCAGGAACTCACACACCTGGGCCATGCCCCCCTTGACCCGGCGCTGCTGCAGGCCGGCGTTGACCGCCGCCAGCGAATCGAGGTCACGACCCGCCACGCGGTGGAGGGTCTCGATCAGGGTGGATTCGGGTGAGATGAGCCCGACCGCCCGTCCGAGCACGTGCTGGAAGGCGGCCTTGCCGCCCGGGGTGCGCAGGTTCGAGCGCATCCACCGGTCGAAGGGCTGGCCCAGCCACGCGGAGTTCGCCTCCGCCCAGGGTTCGTTGTCGTTGACCCGGTCGGACAGATGGTGAAGCCGGAGCAGGCCCTGGCCGAGGTCGGCCACCTCGAAGGGCGTCATGCCGGTGCGCTTCGAGTCGGGATCGGGGGCGACTCTGGCGACGCGACCCTCGAGCATCACCGCGGAATCGCCCAGCATCGGGGCCACGAGTTCCAGCCCGGCCCGCTCGACGAGGGCGAACATGTGGTCGTGTCCCGGGTTGAGCCACTGCGCACCCATCTCGACCGGTTCGCCCGATGCGGTCCGGCGGGTGTAGACGCGCCCTCCGATCCGGTCACGGGCCTCGAGCACGAGCACCCGGCGTCCCCGGGCCTGAAGGCTGTTCGCCGCGCAGAGTCCGGCGAGGCCGGCACCGACGACGATCACGTCGACCATCGGCTGGGCGGCCGGGTCCTGGCCCGACTGGGCGTCGCTCATGGTTCCTCCAAGCTGGGTGGTCGGGGTGGCAGGCGGGTTGCTTCAGGGACAACCGCACCGTTGCCAACGTCGACGGGTCGACACGTCATCCGACTTTACTCAGTGTCGACGACTGCTCCCCCCGCGGGCCCTGCTAATGGGCGCGTCACCGACGACACGATCGTCGACAGGGGCCGGCCTCCCACTGCGGCCCGAGGCCGGTCCGGGGCGCGGGACCCGGGCGGTGCGCGACGGGACCCATTTCCCCATGTCGCCCCGGGTATCGGTTTAGTGTGGCCCCATGACAATCGAGGAGGGGCGGCGTACCCAAACCGCCATCGACCGGATCGCCGACCGCTATTTCGACCAGATGGTGGCCATGAGCCCCATCTTCCTCACCGAGTTGGGATCACCCGAGCGTCAGGACGAGTACGACGACCTGTCACCGAGCGGGCTGGGCGCGCAGCGCGCGCTGGCCGCCGACGCCCTCGAGCACCTCGCGGCCGAACACCCGACCGACCTGGTCGATGCGGTGACCAAGGCGGCGATGCGTGAGCGGCTCGGGCTCGAGATCGAGATGTTCGACTCCGGCGCGTCCTTGTCGAGCCTCAACGGCATCGCATCGGGGCTGCACGCGATCCGATCCGTGTATGACCAGATGCCCGCGGACACGGCAGACGACTGGCACGTCATCGCGCGGCGCATGCGGGCCGTACCCGCGGCCATCGGAGGATGGTTCGAGTCGCAGCAGTCCGCGATCGACCGGGGGCTCCCCCCGGCACAGCGCCAGGTGCGGCTGCTCGTCGAGCAGGTACGCAGCTGGGCCGCCGACGGGGGCTTCTTCGACGAGTTCGTCGCCGGTGCCCGGGCGGGCGTCGAACCGCTGCCCGATTCCGTCCTCTCCGACCTCGAGGGCGGCGTCGCCCTCGCGCGGGGCGCGTTCGAGGGTGCCGCGGACCGGCTCGAATCGGAGATCCTGCCGCAGGCCACCGCGCAGGACGCAGTGGGAACCGAGCGGTACCGCCTGTACTCACGGCAGTTCCTCGGCTCGAGCGTCGACCTCGAGGAGACGTACCGCTGGGGGCAGCAGGAACTCGCCAGGATCGAACAGATGATGCGCGAGACCGCCGAGCGGGTGCGTCCTGGGGCGTCGATCGCCGAGGCCATGGAGATTCTCGACGCCGACCCGGCGTACCAGTTGCACGGCACCCAGGAGTTGCGGGAATGGATGCAGGCGCGGGCCGACGAGGCCATCGCCGCCCTCGCCGACGTGCACTTCGACATTCCCGAGCCGGTGCGCCGGATCGAGGCCTGCATCGCACCCACCCACGACGGCGGCATCTACTACACGGGACCGAGCGAGGACTTCAGTCGCCCGGGCCGGATGTGGTGGTCGGTACCCGAGGGTGAGGACACGTTCGGCACCTGGCGCGAACTCAGCACCGTCTACCACGAGGGAGTGCCCGGTCATCACCTGCAGATCGCCCAGACGGCCGCGCGTGCCGGGCTGCTCAACAAGTGGCGCCGGCTCGGCGCGTGGGTGTCCGGACACGGCGAGGGATGGGCCCTGTACGCCGAGTGGCTGATGGCCGAGCTCGGGTTCATGGACGACCCCGGCAATCGGATGGGCCTGCTCGACAGCCAGCGGTTGCGCGCTGCGAGGGTGGTCATCGACATCGGCGTCCACTGCGAGTTCGACGCGCCGGACGAGATCGGTGGCGGTTCGTGGAGCTATGAGAAGGCCTGGGAGTTCTTCAACGACCACGTCTCGCTCAGCGAGGGCCAGGCGCGGTTCGAGGTGAACCGCTACTTCGGCTGGCCCGGTCAGGCGCCGGCGTACAAGATCGGCGAGCGCATGTGGCTCGGCCTGCGCGACGAGGTGCGCTCGGCCCTCGGCGACCGGTTCGACCTCAAGGAGTTCCACCGCACCGCCCTCGACATCGGCGGGGTCGGGCTCGACGTGCTGCGGGCCGCAGTGCTCGACGCGATGGTGCCTCCGGTCGCAGACCCCGACCCCGAGGACCGGGGCGAGGGCGGTCGGTGACCAGTGAATCGTGGGCGACTGCGGTCTGTGACGGGCTCCGAAACGGGTGCCGGCCGACCGGCCCGCATGAGTACCGCTGCCGCGAGACCCCGACCCGTCACCCGTCACCCGGACCACGACGGGCGCCGAGACCCCGAGCCCTCCGACCACCTCGGCGAACGGGCCGGGCGCGGCAATCGTGCAGCCTCGATCGCCCTGAGGCCTGACCGTCGGTGCCGGGCCGGTCGGACTTGTACGACCTCGGATTGTGGTGTTGTCCGAGTTGTATATCGGCTTCCGGTTGGCCTACTGCAGGTTTATAATAGAACACATGAACGATATATGGGGTGTCGCGGACGAGTTAGCCGAGGCCCGGGCCGAGTTGGCCAGTGTGTTGCGGGTGCTCAACCCCGATCCCGGCTGCGATGGGCAGTTCGACGACGTGGCGCGGATCGATGCGATCCGCGGGTTGGAGGATCTGAAGAACGTGGCGTGTGCCGCGCAGGTGGTGCTCGCCGTGGGTTTCGCCCGGTCGCAGCGGGCGGAGCAGGCCCGACGTGGTGTGCCGGCCGAGCGGGTGGGCCGTGGGGTGGCCGAGCAGGTCGCCCTGGCCCGACGCGAGTCGCCGCACGCCGGGGCGATCTTCCTCGGCATGGCCACGATCCTGGTCGCGGAGATGCCCCGCACCCTGCAGGCGATGTCGCGGGGCGTGTTGAGTGAGTATCGGGCCCGGATCGTGGTGCAGGAAACCTCCTGCCTCACCCGCGAGGTGCGGGCCGACATCGACGAGTGGGTGTGTGGTGATCCCGCCCGGCTCGACACGCTGGGCAGCAAACGGCTGGGGAACCTGGTGCGGGGTGAGGCCGCCCGGTGGGATCCGGGCGGGGTGGCGGCCCGGTTGGGGTACGCCGTGGAGCAGCGGTTCGTGTCGCTGCGCCCGGCGCCGGACTGCATGACCCGGTTGACCGCACTGCTCCCGGTCGCGCAGGGCGTGTCCGTGCTCGCGGCCCTCACCCGCGCCGGCGATACCGCGCGGGCCGGCGGTGATCCCCGCAGCCGCGGTCAGGTGATGGCCGACGAGCTGGTCGTCCGGGTCACCGGGCAGACCAGTCCCGACGCGGTGCCGGTCGGGCTGCATCTGGTGATACCCGCCGTCCTGCTGTTCGACGACGGTGAGCCTGGCCGCTACGCTCACCGCGATCCCGGCCGTGCCGGTGTCGACGGTGAGTCGGAGCAGGGTGCAGGCCCCGCCCGGATCGTCGGCTACGGGCCGATCCCCGAAGCTCTGGCCCGACACCTGGTCGCCGCCGCCCCCAGGCTGGGGTCGTGGTTCCGCCGGCTCTACGCGGTGCCTGCAGGGGGTTTGGTCGCGATGGAATCCCGCAGGAGGCTGTTCCCCCAGGGACTGGCCGAGTTCATCACCATCCGCGACGACCTGTGCCGCACCCCGTTCTGCGACGCGCCCATCCGCCACATCGACCACATCGTGCCTGCCGCCGACGGCGGCCACACCACCGCCACCAACGGACAAGGCCTGTGCGAACGCTGCAACCACGCCAAACAAGCCCCCGGCTGGACCGCACAACACCCGACCCCAGACGCCGACGGCAACCCCACCGATGAGAGCGTCGATCCGCCCGACGCGGAAGCAGACGCCTACCCGACCACCGCGCAGGAGCGCGCAGCGGCCCGGGAAGGAGTCGGCCAGGTGACCCGGGCGACAAGCGGCGCCGCCCAAGGCCGCCGCCCGACCGGACGACACCAGACCCACCCGGCCCACGAGGTGATCATCACCACCCCCACCGGCCACCACTACACCAGCCGACCTCCCGGTGCGCTCTGAGACGAGGGCTCCCTCCTCGTGATGGGTCGAGCGCGTCAGACTCGGAACCGCCCAGAGGGCACCTGGTCTGTCGACGTCATCGTCGCGCTCACTCCTCGGTGACCCGCCTCGGCACGAGGTGCCAGTGGCGGTCGACGTGCACCAGGGCCAAGGGGTCGTCGTCGAGCGGCTCATCGACGCGGTCGACCGTCACGAACACCACCGTGGCCGACCCGGCGCGTACCCGATCATCCACGGACCCGCTGAGCACCGGTCCGTGCGTCGCCAGCCGGGCCTCCCCGGCGATGGTGTCGAGCCATTCGGGCTCGTCCGCGGCCGGACGCGGCCGGGCGAACCAGTCGGCGAGTTCCCGGTCGGCACCGGTCAGCATGTGGATGGCGATCCGGTCGCCGGCGAGCACCTCCTGCGCGGCGAACGACGCGTCGGAGAGGGATATCGAGACCACCGGCGGAGCCACGCTGACCGAGACCAGCGACGACACCAGCACGCCGACGCGACGACCCTCGACCTCCGCTGTGGCGATCGCCACACCGGTCGCATAGGCGCGGAAGGCTCCCCTCAGTGCCGCACCCCCGCCGGCCCCAGGCTGCTCAGGCATGGGCACCCCGCTGGGCCGAGGCGTCCGTCATGGTCTCGAAGATGGTCATGTGGGGCACTCGACGATTATCCCCCGGCCCCCTCGCGGGCTTGCCATTCACGGTTCAGCCGAACGAGAAGCCGAAGATCGGCCGCACCGCACGTCAGGGCGGAGGGGCGAGGCTGCCCTCGAGGTTGTTCCACGTGTTGAGCTGGGTCTGCAGGTTGTTGATCGTCGTCGCGTCACCGCTCGCGAGGGCGGCGTCGACGGCCTGCACGATCCACGACGCGGTCTGCGGGTACGCCAGGAAGGGGTCGGTGGAGTTGAGCAGCGCCGACACGGCCGCTCGCATCAGCGCGTTGATCCCACCGCCGCCCGTGCTGACCGCGTCCATGAGGGTCTCGGTCGCGTATCCGGACGGGAAGGGCCCGAACACGCTCGACAGCAACTGGTTCGGATCGAAGACGTAGGACCCGTCGATGTTGACGGGCCAGGCCTGTGGATGGTTCTTCCAGAACCCGGGGGTGAGGCCGGATCCGGTGAGTTCGCCGTAGTAGCCGGCGACGTCGCTTCCGGTCGCGGTCTGCAGGGTGGTCGGCTGCTGGACGGTGGCGACGCCGGTGTTCTGGTACGCGCCGGCCAGGACTGTGGTCGTCGCGCGGAACAACCAGGTCTCGCCGACGTCGAGCAGGCCATTGTGGTTGGTGTCGCCCGCGTTGTAGGTGCCGCCGTTCCACACGACCGTGACGGGCTGCGGGACGAAGTCGTCGGCCGGGTTGGCCGGAGTGCCGTTGTTGTCGACGATGCTCACCATTGCCACAGGCGTATTGCCGGTATTGGTCACGAGGTAGGTCCACACCGCGGTGGTGCCCACGAGAAGTTCACGACCGGGCTGGGTGTTGGCGTCCTCGATCGACGTGGGATGCCACGGGTCCAGCGCGTCGATGGCCTTGACAAGGGTGATCGCCGGGAGGGCGGGCGTCACGCCGAGCGAGTAGTTGACGTCGTCCGCGGTAACCGTCGT
This sequence comes from Propionibacteriaceae bacterium, assembly GCA_027346035.1. Lineage (GTDB taxonomy): Bacteria > Actinomycetota > Actinomycetes > Propionibacteriales > Propionibacteriaceae > JAJYQH01. The sequence continues at coordinate 940 of DAIESZ010000272.1, read as the reverse complement.
GCTTCCAGAACCGGTGGTGAGCGTTCCGCTCACCCGGACGACGTTGGCGAACGGGCCGGAGGTGGCGGTGCGGGTGAGGTTGTAGAGCCAGGTCTCCCCCGGATCGAGCAGTCCGTTGTGGTTGGTGTCGCCCGTGTTGTACGTGGCACCTTGCCAGGTCGTCGTCTCGGCAGCCGGAACGATGTCGTCGGCAGTGTTGGCCGGTGTGCCGTTGTCATCAACGATCGCGATGTTCGACAGCGAGGCACTCGTCGTCGTCGTGACCTTGTAGGTGTAGGTGTTCGTGCTGCCAGCCATGACCTGGATCGGCGTGCTGGGATCGGTCGAACGCTGACCGTTGAGGAACTTCTGCACGCGGATCCCCGGGCTGGTGCCGAACAGGTGCGCAACATCGGTGGCTGTCAGATCCGGCACCGACTCACCGATGACGCTGGCGGTGACGGTGGCCGTATTCATGTACTCACCTCGCGGGACTATGCCGCTGGCCGAATACAGCCAGGTCTCACCGGGGTCGAGCACGCCGTTCGCGTTGGTGTCGCCGACCACATTTCCGTCCGGGTCGAGCACCGGGTCGACGGCGAAGCCCAGGGAGGGGTTGCCGGTGCCGTTGTCGTCCATGAGGCTCGTGACGTCGAGCGGGGTGTTCCCGAGGTTGCTGACGAGATAGGTCCAGGTGACGGTGCTGCCGGCCAGGAGAACGGGACCGGGTGCGTAGTTGGCGTCCTCGTAGGCCGTCGGATGCAGTGGGTCGACCGCGTTGACGGCCTTACGGACGACGAGCTCGTTGAGCGCGCCGAAGTGGTAGCTGACGTCGCTCGCGGTGACGGTGGTGCCGAGGTGCGGCTCGACGCCGGTGACGGTCGCGGTGTTGTGGTACTCCCTTGCGACGACGGTGGCGTTGGACGCGCCCGCTGACGTGTAGAGCCAGACCTCGCCGACG
>DAIESZ010000267.1 GCA_027346035.1 Propionibacteriaceae bacterium | reverse complement strand
CCGACCCGGCGGGCAACCGGTCGGCGGGCACCGGGTGGGGCCAGGGGACGCCGCCGTCGCGGCAGTCGAGCCGGTGCGCGGCCAGCCGGCCGGGCGACCAGCCCTGCACGCCGAGCCACTCGACGATCGCCTCAGGGGTGGGCTCGGCTGTTGGCGGCGGGGCCAGCTCGACACCGACCAGGGCGAAGGCGACCGCGCCGAACCACCCGTGTCCGGCCGTACCGCCCGTCACTGAGTGTCCCCGAGTACCGTCCCGTCGGCGACGTGCGTCGGCTCGTCGGCGTGCAGCGCCACCTCACCGACCACCCGCACCCCCTCGCCGAAGGTGACGTCGCCGGTGACGTCGAGGCCGACCGCGTCGCGCAGCGACAGCGGGTGGGGAATCCGGCGGGAGAAGTCGTCGACGAGCTTGAAGTGCTTGTCGAGCGAGACCGAGGGCAGCGATCCGGACACCTGGCGCAGCCGCGCGTCGTCGCCGAGCTCGAACACGTCGGAGCGCAGCAGCAGCAGTTCGTTGGTGGTCTTCACCGGCAGGAAGCGCTCACGGCCGACGCAGATGGCCGTGGCTCCCGAGAACACCTCGACCGCCGCCCCCATCGCCGATTCGATCTGCACGACCTTCGGCGAGCTCGGGTCGGCCGGGTCGAGCGTCTTCTCGTTGCGGATGAGCGGCAGGCCGAGCACCGAGTTGCGTTCTGCGAGCGTGTCGCGCAGCACGACGAGGTCGAACCACAGGTTGTTCGTGTGGAAGTACGGGTGGCGGTGCTCGTCGGTGAAGTAATCCATCTCCTCGGGAGCCGTTTGCGCGGTGTCGCGCAGGATCAACTGACCGTCGGCGCGGCGGATCGCGAGGTGGCCGCCCTTGCGGTCATTGGCGGTGCGCACGCACACCTCTGCCGCATAGGGCGCGCCGGACTCCGCGAACCATCCGGCGATCCGGGCGTCGGGCGCCGCGCCGAGGTTGTCCCCGTTCGACACCGACGCGTACCGGAAGCCGCGCTCGATCAGCGCGTCGAGCACGCCTGACCCCGACAGGGCCGGGTAGAGGTCTCCGTGTCCCGGCGGGCACCATTCGAGGGTCGGGTCGGCGGGCCACTCGGCGGGCATCAGCGTGTCCGCGAGCAGCTTCGGCTCCCGGTTCTGCAGGAAGTCGAGCGGAAGACCCTCGACGGCCAGGTCAGGATACTTCGCGAGCGCCCTGTCGGCGTCCTCACGGGTGCGAAAGCTGTTCATGAACAGCAGCGGCAGCCGGACGCCGTAGTGCTGGCGCGCCCAGCGCACCTGCGCCACGACGATGTCGAGGAAGTTCATTCCGTCGCGCACCTCAAGCAGGCTCTTGGCCCGGTCGAGACCCATCGACGTGCCGAGGCCGCCGTTGAGCTTGATCATGACGGTGCGGGCCAGCGCGTCCCCGGCTTGGGCGTCATCGACGTCGAGCTGGTCGACGTCGGGCGGGTCGAGCAGGGGTTCGATGTCGGCCTCGCGGATGAGGCCCGTCGCCCCCTCCTCCAACTGGCGGTAATAGTGGGTGAAGACCTCGATGGCAGGGGCCGACACCCCGGCCTCACGCATCTTCGCGATGGCGGCTTGCAGTCCCTCGGCGCTCATGGGTCCAGCCTATGGGAAGCCCGCCCCGGCGCCGAGAACCGCATGCCGGCGAGCGGGCGGCCTCCTGGCGGAGGCCCGTTCCCGTCGGGTCCCGTGTCGCCGGGCCGGTGTCTCCGGGTCAGCGCGGCAACCGGTTACCAGAATGAGCGCAAACGATCCGAGGGTTCCGGGAGTCGGCCGGGGTGATTGTTCGCCGTGGTCGAAACGCCCCTCCCCGTCGATATGCCACACCTTGAACGGACGCGAGAATTGCTCCTCAGTGCGTTGATCTCGCCCCCCAAAAGGGGGGCAATAGGGTGGGATGCACAATGATCGGCCATGAGGCCCTCGGTCGACGAGCTGGGCGGCAGCCGCCGCTGCGAGCGGGGCCGATCCCCCCAAAGTGGGGGCACGAAGGCACCTTCGACTAGGGATCCCGATCGCGACCCAGCTGGGACTAGGGGGCATGGCCCGCGCCCGTGACGGCCGCGCCGAACTCCGCCAATCCCTCATGGTCATTTAAATCTGGACTGCGTCCTTTAATCTTCAACTACCTGAATCTGAACTGAGACCAAGTTGGAATGAAGATCGAGGACTCGTTATTGTTTGCTCACAGTTCGGATCCTCTCCTGCGGAGTCCTTGAACGACCTTTACACCTTATTCCGAAGGAACAACCATGTCTGAAAACTCCAGCGCGCCCTCGAACCAGAAGCCCCGCCGCGGACGCCGTCACCTCGCGGTCCCCGTGCTCGTCGCCGGGGTCGCCGGCTCGGCCCTCCTGGGACTCTCGTTCACTCCGACGTTCTCGGCGTTCGTCGCCAGCATCCAGAACAGCGTCAACAGCGCGGGCACCGGCTACCTCACGATGCAGGAGTCGAGCGGCTCGACCGTCTGCAACAGCACCGACGGCGGATCGGTCTCGACGAACAGCGCCACCTGCTCGACCATCAACAAGTACGGCGGTGACCTCAACATGGTTCCGGGTCAGACGGTGACCACCAACATTGTCATCAAGAACACCGGGACGGTCGACGCGACCAACTTCGCCCTCACCCCCGGCGCCTGCACCCAGTCGACCAACGGCTCGCTCAACGGGTCGGCCACCGACCTGTGCTCGAAGCTCGACATCGTCATCAAGGGCGGGTCCGAGGGTGGCACCACCATCTTCACGGGCACTGCCGCCGATCTCGCCTCGGGCGGCGTCGTCAACGTTCTCGCGCCCCTCGCACCAGTCACGGCAGGCACCAGCGTGCCGATCAGCGTCTCCGTGACGCTCGACTCCAGCGCCGGCTCCACCTACCAGGGCCTGGCCGCCAGCCAGCCCCTCACCTGGACCTTCACCTCCTGAGGCTGAGGGCACCACTCGCTCACACCGATCGGGAAGTTGATGATGCCAAGGATCACCCCGGGGTCTGCGTCCAGGATCGTGCTCACGCTCCTGGCGGGCTGCCTCGTCGCGCTCGCCCTCGCCGCGGGCGTCTTCCGCGCCGAGGGCGGACGCTGGTTCGTGGTTTCGTCACCCTCGATGGGACGCACCGCCCCGGTCGGGACGATGGTGCTCACCACGCCGGGCACCCCGCGGATCGGCGAGATCATCTCCTTCCGACCGAACGGGGGCAACAGGATCTACACCCACCGCATCGTGGCGGTCACGGCCGACGGTGGTTACCAGACCAAGGGCGACATCAACGGTGCGCAGGATCCCTGGACCGTGACCCGTTCGCAGGTCATCGGCGTCGTCATCGCGCGACTGCCCGGTGCGGGGTTCCTGCTGCGCGCCCTGCCCTGGCTGGTGCTCGGCTGGCTGCTCGTGTGGCTGCTCACCGCCAAGCTCGGCGCGAGCGGACGTGAGCCGGCACGGGTGGTCGGTTCCGCGCTGGTGTTCAGCGGCGTCGCGCTGTGGCTGCATCCCTGGGTGGACGTGGAGCCGATCACCTACTACCCCCAGGGCGGCGGGGTCACCGCGCAGGTCGTGTCGACCGGGATCCTGCCCATCCGCGTCACCGCAGTGGGGGGCACCTCCACGGACCTTGTGGCGGGCCAGGTGGGCACGGTGCACACCGACGTACTCGGCGGGGGACGACTGGTGCAGATCGTCCCGCACCTGCAGATGGGACCCTGGTGGTGGTTTGCCGTCGTGGTGTTCTGTCTGCTCCCACTGCTGGCCTGCGTGATCGTCGGAGTCCCCGCGGCTCCCGTCACGGTCCCGAGGCACGACGACGATCCCTCGGCGTCCAGCGACCCGCCGGACGCCGAGGATCCCCCCTCACCGCCACCGGGCGCCGACGGACCGGGCCGCTCGTCGCTCCTGACCGCGCTCGCCACGGTGTCCGTCGCGCTGCTGCTCTCGGCCTGGGTGCTGCACCCGACACCGGCACACGCCGCGTTCACGGCGTCCATCGCCAACAGCGGCAACACACTCGGCACCGGCACCTGGGCGGACTGCGCCGCGACGGACACCGCCACTGCCGGGGTGTGGGGTGTCTACCCGCTCGACAACGCCGCCGGCAAGTCGCAGCCCGACCTCACCAACCAGCACCCCGCTCGCCGGTCGGGCAAGCTCGCCACCTCGAGCAGCAGCGGGTGCGCGCAGGGCGGATCGGTCGGCGCCACGTTCGACGGGTCGAGTTCCTGCGTCTACGTCCCCACTCGGATCACCGGACCAGACACGTTCTCGCTGGAAGCCTGGTTCAACACCACCACGACAAGCAACGGGAAGCTCATCGGCTTCGGCACCAGCACGAACGTCAGGGACACCAACTGGGACCGCCAGATCTACCTCGACCCGGCCGGACGCGTCGTGTTCGGCGTCTACCCCGGCGCGGTCGAGACCGTGGCATCACCGGCCGGGGTCGACTACGCCGACGGCCAGTGGCACCACGTGATCGCCACCTTGTCGAGCGCCGGCATGGCGCTCTATCTCGACGGCACCCTGGTGGCCGCCAACCACGCGGTGACCAGCGCCCAGGGCTACTCCGGCTACTGGAAGATCGGCTGCGGCCGGCTGCAGGGCTGGGCGGCCGGCAACGGCGCCGGCTACAACGGGCCCGACTACTACACGGGCTCCCTCTCGTACGTCGCTGTCTACACCACGGCCCTCAGCGCGACCCAGGTGCTCCAGCACTTCGACGCCGGACGCGCCTGACCCCTGATGCGCGCCTCGCCGGCATCCGACCTGGCCCCCCGGGGACCGGGCATGACGGCGCCCGCCCGATCTGCCGCTACGCTGGTGGGCGGCGCTACGGCGCCATGGCCCCGTAGCTCAGGGGATAGAGCAGCGGTTTCCTAAACCGCGTGTCGTAGGTTCGAATCCTATCGGGGCCGCCCTGTGACGAGGCGATTCAGGCATCGGTAAGCCGGCGGGCGGTGTGTCACCGAGGAGCCGTCACCGACCAGGCTCGTGTCTCGTCGGTAGCATCGCGCCCATGGTCGCGCCCGCTATCCCCGGCTCGTCCCGGCCCGGCGCCGACGCACTGGTGAGGCCCGACCTCGCGGTGGACCCGGTCGCGGCGGTGCTGGCCGCCCATGAAGCGGGGCACGACCTCGCCCTGGCGACGTCGGGGACCACCGGAGGCACCGGCCGGCGGGTGGTCCGCACCACCGGATCGTGGTGGTCGTCGTTCGAGCCCTACTCCGATCTCAGCGGGGTCGGCCCGGGCGCACGGGTGTGGGTGCCCGGACCGCCCGCGGCGACCATGAACCTCTTCGCCGCGGTGCACGCCCGGGTCGTGGGCGCGCGGGTGAGCGCCGATGCCGCCGATGCCACCCACGCATGCCTCACCCCGACGCAACTCGCGCGGCTCGGCGATCGGCTCCGCCCCGGGACCCGGGTGGTCGTCGCGGGCGACCGGCTTCCCGCCGCCGCGGCCGGGGCGGCCGCCGAACGCGGGCTCCAGGTGGCGCACTATTACGGGGCCTCCGAACTTTCGTTCGTGGCCGCCGGAGCGTCCGCCGACGACCTGCACGCGTTCCCCGGCGTGGACATCGACGTCCGAGACGGCGTCATCTGGGCGCGCTCGGCCTACCTGTGCCGGGGCTACGCCGAAGACGCCGTCGGGGCGCTCCGCCGCGACGGCGAGTGGGCCAGCGTCGGCGACCTCGGCGGCTTCGGCGGCGGG
>DAIESZ010000263.1 GCA_027346035.1 Propionibacteriaceae bacterium | reverse complement strand
GATGAGATAGGTGAGGCCGGTCCGGATCCTGGTTCCGACCGCGTAGGTCAGTGATCCATCGTCGCGTGCCGCCAGGTAGAGCCGCCGCAGGAACTTCGGGGTATCGCGGGGCGCGGGGACGGCCGCGGCCACGCCGTCGAGGAACTTGGCAGAATCCGTCGGCACCGAGAAGACGATCGGCCGGTGCCCGTCAGTGGGGCCGGGGCGTGGGGGTCCGGCTGATCCGCCGCGCGCCACCGGCCGGCAGGCGTGGGCCCGCCGCAGTGCAATGACCGCTCCCGCCACAGCCGTTCCCGCGAGGAGCACCGCCAAGGCGACGGCCAGGGTGACCACCGTGGGCGTCCACGTGCCAGTCATGGTCGTCCCTCGCTCGGCTGGTCCGGTTCTGTGGTGGATGGCGGCGCCCCCCGACGCGGCGACCAGTGAACCCGCCACCTCCCGCCGCCATCCACCAGCAGGTTAGAGGCGGCGCAGTGACTCATCAGGTCCGCGGCAGATGCCCATGCGATGCCATACGGGCCGTCCTCCGCCCCGTGGGGGGACCGCACACTCGAGCGTCCTCACTGTCGGCAAAGGAGCGCTTGCCTCGAACTACCTTGTCAGGGTGGCCACGTCCCCGTTTGCCAGTCCGCCATATACCCCCTGGGGGTGATCTGGCACCCTGTCGGGTGTGGAACCACGGACAATTGACGACGCCCGGGCCGAACTCGCCGCCGCGTTGAACCAGGCGCGCATCGAGCAGCACCTGTCCATCCGAGCCGCCGCCCGCATCGCGGGCGTGCCCGCAGCGACCATGCAGGGGTGGCTGAGCGGGCGGTACTTTCCGACCCCGGCGCTGCGGGGGGAGTTCGTGCGCCTGGCCGACCATCTGGGCCTCGGACACCGGGTGAGCGCCGCCATCTGGCGTGTCGAATCCGTGTCTCCCAGCCTGGAGGGCCGCGCTCCCTATCTCGGTCTGAGCCCGTACCGCGTCGACGATGCGGACCTGTTCTTCGGCCGTGACGCCGAGTCCGACCGCCTCGGCCAGGCGGTTCGCTCGGTCGCTGGAACCGACAGCCCGATCGTCGTCGTGGTCGGCGGGTCGGGGTGTGGCAAGTCGTCCCTGGTGTCGTCCGGGCTCGCCGGACGCGAATGCCTGGAGTCCGGCAGCCTCAGCGGATGGCACCCGAGATTCCTCAGCCTTGCCGAGCTCGACGAGGAGGTCGACCGGTCGCAGGGTCACCAGCCCCAGGTGTGGATCATCGACCAGGTCGAGGACGCCCTCGTGTCGGGACAGCGATGGTCGTCGCGCAGCCTGAGTGCCGTTCCGGCCGGGGTGGTGCTCGTGCTGGTCGTGCGCGCCGACGCGTTCGGCCGGCTCACCGATGAGCCGGCGCTTTCCGGGGCCGTGGCCCGTCCTTTCGTCGTGGCGCCGTTGCGGGCCGACGACGTGCGGCAGGTCGTCCGCGGGCCGCTGGAACGGGTCGGGATCCGGGTCGACCAGGCCCTGGTCGAGATGATCCTGCGGGACGCGGGGATCACTTCCGAGGAATCCGGCCTCCCGTCCGGGGCCCTGCCGCTCCTCTCCAACGCCCTGCTCGCCACGTGGCAGTCGCGCCGGATGGACGGCCCGATGTCGGTGCAGGACTACCTCGCCAACGGCGGGCTGCCCGGGTCGGTGGACGTGCTCGCGGAGAGGGTCTTCGACCGGCTTGCGCCGGGTCAGGAAGAGGACGCCCGGCAGGCGTTCCTCACGCTCGTCGAGGTGGGCCCCGATCTGGTGTTCCGTCGGTCGGTGCCCCGCCTGGACCTCACGGAGGAGCAGAACGGCGTCCTCGCGCCGTTCAGGGATGCCCGCCTCGTGAACCTCACCGAGAGCGACCGGATCGAGATCGGTCACGACGCGCTGCTCACCCACTGGGAGCGGCTCGCCGGCTGGATCCAGGAGGACCGCGATTCGCTTCGTGCCCTCGACCTCGTCCGCCGGGCCGCGGATGCCTGGGATGGCCACGCGCGGGCGCCTGAACTGCTGTTGCCGGTGACTCAGCTGCCCGGCGTCCAGGAGCATGTGACCTCCGACGCCGCCGCCCCGTTGACCCGGGTCGAGCGGGAGTTCCTCGCCCGGAGCGCACAGCACTTCACCGAGCGGCTCGACCAGGAGCGGGCGCAGAACCGGCGGTTGCGTCGGCAACGGTCGCTGGTGGCCGGGTTGCTGGTCGTGTCGGTGGCCCTCGGGGCAGTCATCGGCTCGCTGGCGCTGCGCTACCGGAGCGTCCAGTTGGCGGCGCAGTCGCGTCAGGTGGCCTCGGGCTCGGTGACGCTGAGCGCCAAGGATCCCAACCTGCGGGCGCAGATGGCGTTGATCGCGGCCAAGCTGAGCGGGACACGCGAGGCGGATTCGGCGCTCATCGAGGCGAGCGGCATCGATGTGCCCACGCGCTGGCTCGGCCCCGGGTCGGCGGCCGTGGCGGCGTCCGCCGACGGCTCCGTGGTGGTGCGGGGCGACGGCGCCGGCAGGCTCACGGTCTGGCGTCACGACATCCAGAACTCACCCGGGCAGGCCGTGCAGCTTCCCGGGTCGAGAGACCAGATCTACGGGGTGTCGGTGGCCGTTGTCGGCGGGCGGACCCTCGTGGCCGTTGCCGGACGCTCCATCGCCTCGCTCTGGGACATCACGGGCACGCCGCGGAGGATCGCCGACGCCGGGCTCACCGGCACGGCGTACGCCGCCGACATCTCCGCCGCGAGTGGACTCGTCGCCTTCGCCGGAGTCTCCAGCACGGTCGTGCTGCCCCTCGACGCCGGATCGCCGGCGACGACCGTTCCGATGGGGAGCAGCACCGTCGCCCTCGGGTCGGACGGCACTCTGTACCTCGGAGAGACGAGCGGGGTGGCGGTGTGGAAGGCGGCCCCAACGGGGTACCAGCATGCGGGGTCTCTGACCGATCCGGCGCAGCCGGCCGGCACGCGTGTCCAGACCCTGGCGATCAGCCCCGATGGACGGCGACTGGCCGCGGGCTATTCGGCCCCGCGGATCAGCGTCTTCGACATCGCGTCCCGATCCGTGTCGGGAACCACCGTGGGGGGCGACTGGATCAACCAGGTGGCCTTCTCGCCGGACTCCACGGAGCTGGCGGTGGCGAGCTCCGACCAGCACACCTACGTGATCGGGGCGAGCGACTGGACGCAACGCCGGATCCTCGCCGACCCGTCGAAGGTCGCCGGCGTCACGTGGAGCGGATCGCTCGTGGTCACCGCCGGCGTCGATGGCGCGGTGCGGGTCTGGCAACCGGCCAGCCCGAAGCTCCGCGACGGCGGGACGCCCGTCTGGCAGTTCGCCAGTGACGCCACGGCGTCCACATGGTTCGCGGCGATCACGGGCGGTCAGGTGCTCCTGTGGAGGGTCGAGGGCACGAGTTTCGTCCCGATGCCACAGCCCAGGATCCCTTCTGCGGTCGCGCTCGGAGCCGGGGTCGCCATCTCCCCCGACGGGACCAGCATGGTGGCGGTCGGCAGGTCCGGCGAGCTCGTCTTCTGGCCGCTCGGGACGACCGGGGCCGGGACGCCGCGAGTCGACCACCTGCTCCCGGCCGGCACCCACCTCGCCTCGGTGGCCTTCTCGGCCTCCGGGGACATGGTGGCGGTCACGCTGCCGACCGGCGATGCCACGGTCGTGGCGACGCGGGCCGGCGACGGGTCGTGGCACGAGGTGGCGACGCTGAAGACACTCACCCCGCTCGTGGCCTCCTTCGACCTCGACCGACCGATCCTCTACGTGGGGATCGGGGCGAACGCCGTGACGGTCTGGGACCTCGCCGTCCCGTCACACCCTGTTCTGGATGCGACGATCGCCAACGACGCGACGCCGTCCGTGCAGATGCCCGGCGCCGGGCACCTGCTCGCGGTGGGCTCGGACATCGGCACCGTGACGGTCTGGGACACGACAGACCCGACCCATCCCGTGCTCAGGCAGACCCACCGGGACGCCGTGTCGGCGATCTACGGGCTCTCCTTCAACCCCCAGGCGACGATGCTGGCCGCGGCCAGCGGCGACGGAATCGAGTGGGGATGGTCGGTGCCGGGCGGCCAGACGCTGTTCGCGCTCGACGGCGGGTTCGGCCAGGCCTACGAGACGAGGTTCGCGGCCGACGGACAGCGCCTGCTGGCCACGGGGGCGAGCGGGATCATCCGCGAGTGGACGCCGCGTCCCGCGGCCGCGCGCAAGGAGCTGTGCGGGGAGATCGGGGATCGGGTGACGCCCACGGAGGCCGACCGGTACCTGCCCGGCGTCGGCGCGATCAACCCCTGCAGCTGAGTCGCAGGAGCGTCCGGGAGAGGTTACTGCGACACCCGATGGGTGCGAGCCAGGGTGAGTGCCCGGATCAGTGGGGGGCGGAGTACTGCCTCGGCATGCAGGTGTCGAGGAGCGCATTGCCCGACAGCCGGGGGAACAACTTCTGGCATGCGGAGGTGCCAGAGCTCTGGTCGACGACCGACGGCTCCGTCGCGATCACCGTCCAGTACGTCGGGCCGCTCACCTGACGACCGAAGTCGCTCGACTCAACCATGAAGACCCCGACCCCCTGAGGGGTGAGTTGTCGCTGGAGATCGATGTACTGCTCGTAGATGTCCGGCAGATGGAAGGTGTGCGACCCTGAGCGGGTCTTCTGCAGCTTGTCGGTCGTTCCATCGGCCTTGCTGGAGAGCTGGAGTATCCATTCGTCGTTGGGCGCACCCAACGCGGCCAGACTGCTCGTACGCGCAGCCTGGAGGGCCGACAGGGCCTGAGCGGCTGACATGGTGGTCGCCCTCGGCGTGGGCGTCGGTGTCGCGGTGCGCGTGACGGTCATCGTGGCGGTGGCGGTGACCGTGGGTGCGGACTCTGGCGTCGAGGTGGACGTAGCCACCATCGGCACGGCCCGGTCTGAAGCCGTCGCACTCGACCCGCGATGGGTCAACCACCAGCCGCCCCCGGCGAGGGCGATCACGGCGAGCGTGGTGATGAGGACCACCGTCGGTGTGCGGGAGCCCCGGGGAGGCTCGGGCACCGCAGTGGACGAGTGGGAACTGGCCGGCTGGGGGGTGTAGATCGACGGGGTCGGGGGAGGGGTGTAGACCGACGGGGCCCGGGGAGGGGTGGACGGGCCGCTGAGAGTGCGCGGGGCGGGTCCGGCAAGGGCCTGCGCGACGAGTTCCGCGTGGGCTGGGCGGGCCGCAGGATCCGGGCGCAGGAGCCAGACGATCATGTTCCATAGAACGTCGGGCACCCCTGCGGGTCGTCCTGCCGCGGGCTTGATCCCTGGGCCGGATCCGGCCACCGGCGGCGCTCCGCACACCAGTTCATACAGCGTGCTGCCGAGCGCATACAGGTCGGAGTTCGGTGAGGGCAACCCTGTGACGGCGTATTCGGGGGCGTGGTACGCCGCACCCGACGCCATGCGGAGTCCGTCGACCCGCTCGCCGGGAGCCAGCGACAGGCCGACGTCGCCGATTCGGGGCAGGGGCGCTCCTTGGGGATTCGCGCCGGTGTCGAGTACCACCGTGTCGGGCCGTATGTCCCCGTGCACGAGCGAGTGCGCGTGCAATGCCGCCAATCCATGGGCAACGGCTGCGCCAACCTGAACCACCTGCTCGGGGCTCAGCGTTCCGTGTGAGCGAAGGTAGGCGCCCAGCGTGGGCCCGGTGACCTGTTCGGTGACCAAGGCCAGAGTGGATGGTCCGCGCACGATGTCGATGACTCCGACGAGGTTCTCGTGCCGGATCCCGGTGATGAGGTTGCGGTGTGCCTCGAGCCGACGGCCGATCTCGGGGTCGTTGGCCAACCGCGGATCGAGGAATGTCAGCGTCACCGGTCGGCCCTGTGGATCGTGGGCCAGCCAGGCCGCCTCTGACCCCCGACCCCCGATCGGGTGATCGAGTTGGTACTTGCCGCCCACCTGCCCCCGGGCATCATCCATGTCGCGTCCCCCTCCGCACGGTCACACCCTATGACCGGTGGGATACGGAGGGAAGAAACTCCCCGGGTCACCGCGGTCGCTCGACGCCACCGAGCGGGGACCGGTGCGGGCCGCGGGAAGTTCCCGTGCGTGGACCACGGGAGCCGCCCGTCGCGGTTCCCGTCCCCGAGCGGAAGCGACAACGTCCCGTCCACCACATTCGGCCTCGGACGGGTCGGACTGCAGCCGCTGTCAGCCGCCGGCCATCGCGTCGTCGTCCACAGGTCCGTGCCGATCGTCCGGTTGTCCACAGCAGGGCAGGAAACCGGCGCCGTCAGAGCTCCGCGTCCAGACAGTCAGGACATCCGGCGGCTCCCGTCGGAGTGAACAACCGACTGGAAGGACCCGTCATGCCCCACACCACCCCCACCCCGGCTCCCGCGACGGCGACCCGTACGGCCCCAACTCGTCTGCGGCGCACGGCCGAGCGCGGCATGGTCACCGCCGAGTACGCCGTGGGCATCCTCGCAGCCGTCGCGCTCGCCCTCCTGCTGCTCAAGGTCTTCAGCGACAACAGCGTCTTCACCGCGCTGCTGCACTACGTCACCGCGCTCATCGGTCACCTCAGTTCGTTCATCGGCTGAACCGGTCGTCACGCGACGAGGAGCGCGGGGTGGTGCGGGGCCGCTCCCGTGCTCCTCGGCGGCGAGCGGATGATCCGCCGAGCATTCAACTGAGGAGGTCATGGTGAGCACCACCACGGCGGGTCGACGATCCGACCCGGGCAACGGCACCCGCCCACGGGCCGACGCGTCCGGCGATAAGGGTCCGACCCGTGAGCGAGGAATGGTGAGCGTCGAGCTCGCGATCGGCGTGCTGGCGATGGCGCTGGTCGCCCTGGTGGGAGCCTTCATCATCTCGATGGCTGTCGTACAGGGGCGGTGCGGCGACACCGCCGCTGCCGTGTCCCGCCAGCTGGCCCGCGGTGACCGGCAGGAGGCGGATCGCGCCCGGGGGACTGCTCCTCGGGGCGCCACGGTGCAGGTGACCACCTCGGGTGGCCGTGTGCGAGTCACCGTCAGTGTCTCGGAGCGGCTGGGGCGATTCGGTCCGGTCCGGCTCTCGTCGACTGCCGAGGCCGCCGTCGAACCCGGGGTCTCGCCGTGACCGCCCCGGTGGCCACCGCGACCCGACGATGGGCGGGGGGC
>DAIESZ010000259.1 GCA_027346035.1 Propionibacteriaceae bacterium | reverse complement strand
TGCCCGACGTGGCACTCACCATCGGCATCGTCGGGCTCCCCAACGCGGGCAAGTCCACCCTCTTCAATGCGCTCACCCGCAACAACGTGCTCGCCGCGAACTACCCGTTCGCCACGATCGAGCCCAATGTCGGCGTCGTCGGCGTCCCGGACTCGCGGCTGGCAAGGCTTTCCGAGCTGTTCCACTCGGCCCAGATCGTGCCCGCGACGGTGAGCTTCGTCGACATCGCCGGCATCGTCAAGGGCGCCAGCACGGGCGAGGGCATGGGCAACGCGTTCCTCGCCAACATCCGCGAAGCCGACGCGATCTGCCAGGTCACCCGGGTGTTCCGCGACCCCGACGTCACCCACGTCGACGGAGACGTCAACCCGGCCTCCGACCTCGAGACGATCAGCACCGAGCTGATCCTCGCCGACCTGCAGACCCTCGAGAAGGCGCTGCCGCGCGTCGAGAAGGAGGCGCGGATCCGCAAGGAGGCCCAGCCCCGCTTCGAGGCCTACAAGCAGGCCTACGACACGCTGTCGGCGGGCACCGGGATCTTCGCCGCCGGACTCGACCCCGAGCCGTTGCGCGACCTCTTCCTGCTGAGCGCCAAGCCGTTCCTCTACGTGTTCAACATGGACTCCGACGAGCTGACCGACGAGGAGCTGAAGGCCCGCATGCGGGCCCTCGTCGCCCCGGCGGAGGCGATCTTTCTCGACGCGAAGATCGAATCGGAGCTGGCCGAGATGGAGCCCGATGACGCCGCCGAATTCCTCGCCGATATGGGCATCGACGAGCCCGGCCTCGACGTGCTCGCCCGGGTCGGGTTCGACACCCTCGGGCTGCAGACCTATCTCACCGCCGGACCCAAGGAGTCCCGCGCCTGGACGATCCACCGTGGCTGGACCGCCCCGCAGGCGGCCGGGGTCATCCACACCGATTTCCAGAAGGGGTTCATCAAGGCCGAGATCGTCGGCTACGACGACCTCATCGCCGCCGGTTCGATGGTCGCCGCCCGCGCCGCGGGCAAGGTGCGGCTCGAGGGCAAGGACTACGTCATGCAGGACGGCGACGTGGTCGAGTTCCGGTTCAATGTCTGAGCCGGGACGCCGTGGGAGGCGTGCGAGGATGAGGGCAACCGCGTGAGCACCGCCAGTGTCGCCCGGGCGCTGGTGGTCACGACCCGGCCGCGCCAGTGGATCAAGAACCTCCTTGTCGCGGCGGCGCCGATGGCGGCCGGGGTGATCGGACGACCGATCGTCCTCGAGAAGGTGTTCCTCGCGTTCGTGGCGTTCGTGCTCGCCTCGTCGGCCGTCTACGTGGTCAACGACCTGCTCGACCTCGAAATCGACCGCACGCACCCCAGGAAGCGGCGGCGTCCACTGGCCAGCGGTGCGCTGCCCGTGCCGGTGGCCCGCGTGGCCGCTCCGGTCTTCGCGGTGCTGGCGCTCGCCGTGGCGGCGACCTGCAACTGGGCGCTGGCCGGGCTCACCGCGATCTACCTGGTCAGTTCGCTGCTGTACAGCATCCGGCTCAAGCACGAGGCGATCCTCGACCTCGCATTCATCGTCATCGGCTTCCTGCTGCGGGCCCTCGCCGGCGCGGTCGCGGCCGACGTGCGCACGTCGGCGTGGTTCGTGCTGACGACCGGCATCGGGGCACTGTTCGTCATCGCCGGCAAGCGTTATGCCGAACTGGAACTGGCCGAGCGCGGACTCACCACCGCTCGTCCGGTGCTGCGGCACTACACGGTGAGCTTCCTGCGCTTCGTGTGGACGATGGCGGCAGCGGCCCTGCTGGTCACCTACTCGCTGTGGGCGTTCTCCGTCGGGTCCGGAGTCGAGGACAGCCTGTGGAGCCAGTTGTCGGTGCTGCCGTTCCTGCTCGTGCTGCTGCGCTACGCGCTGATCATCGACCGGGGCGACGCCGGCGAGCCCGAGGAGATCGTGCTGTCGGACCGCTTGCTGCTCGGGCTGGCCGTGTGCTGGCTGGTGCTGCTCGTCGGGGGCGTCTACCTCTGAGCGGCTCCCGGGAGTGCGCGGGAGCCGGTCGATCCGGGGGACCGGGCAGGCGACCGATCAGATCGGCAACCGCCGGAAGACCGGGTAGGGCACGTGCCGCAGCGCGGACATCACCCACCGCATCGCCGCCGGGCTCCACACGATCCGCTGGTGGGCCGCCAGGCCGTCGATGATGGCCGCGGCCACCTGCGACGGGTCCTGGGCCAGGGGCGCCTCGCTGAGGCCGTGGGTCATCGGCGTGCGCACGAATCCCGGCCGCACCACCATCACCTGCACCCCGTAGTCGCGCACGGCCTCGGCCAGGCCGAGGTAGAACGCGTCGGCACCCGCCTTGCTCGCGCCGTAGGCGAAGTTCGACCGCCGGACGCGCTCGCCTGCCACCGACGACAGCAGCACCAGCGCCCCATGTCCTTGACCGCGCAGCCGTTGCGCGGCGAGGACGCCGGCGAGCACGGCTCCGGTGTAGTTGACCTGGCCGAGCAACAGGGCGACGTCGACGTCCTGCCAGGCGGCCTCCTGGTCGCCGAGGACGCCGGCGGCCACCAGCACGACGTCGATGTCGTCGCCGCCGGCGAACACGGCACCGAGCTGCTCCCGGGCGGTGTCGGCGCCGGCGAGGTCCAGGTCGGCCTCGGTCACCCGGGCGCCGGCGTGGCGCAGCGCGTCGGCGGCGGCCGCGCGGGCCGGGGACGGACGTGCGGCCAGGACGACCTCGAGGTCGGCACGGCGGTCGAGCCAGCGGTGCACGGTGGCGAGTGCGATCGCCGAGGTGCCGCCGACCAGCACGACGCGTTGGGGCAAGTTGTTGGCATCCTTCACAGCTGCAGCCTCCGGGCGAGATCGGACATGAACACCCCGTCGGGGTCGACGTCGCCGCGGACCCCGTTCCACTCGGCGAGCCGGGGATACATCGCGTGCGCGGTTTCGGGTCGCATGCGGGCGTCCTTGGCGAAGTAGGACCTGCCGCCCGCGGCGATCACGGACTCGTCGAGCCGGTCGAGCAGCCGGCCCACCGCGGGGTCGCCCGCGGGCACGTCCAGCGCCAGCGTCCAGCCCGGGCGGGGGAACGACAGGTGGCCCGGGTTGCCGGGGCCCATCTTCTTGAGCACCGACAGGAACGACGACAGCCCGTTGCTGCTGAACGTCTCGGCGACCTCGCGGATGATGTCGGACGCATCCAGCGGCACGAGCACCTGATACTGCAGCAGGCCCCGGGGGCCGTAGATGCGGTTCCATTCGGCGACGCCGTCGAGGGGGTGGAAGAACGTGCCGACCGACTGCGGCTCGCCCTGGCGGCGCTTGGGCGCCTTGCGGTACCACACCTCGTTGAAGGCGGCGACGCTCCATCGGTTGAGCAGCCCGCCGGGCACGATCGGCGGGGCCGTGACCAGGGTGCGGGAGGAGAACGCCAGCGGCTGGTCGCGCCGACCGGCGGGCAGTTCGTCGACGGTGGCGAACCGGCCACGTGTGAGCACCGAGCGGCCGAGGCTGGCGCCTCGGGCAAGGGAGTCGATCCAGGCCACCGAGTAGTCGTAGCGGTCGTCGTCGGCCATCTCGGCGAGCACCGAGTCGAGGTCGGGGCAACGCCACGTGTCGACCAGGACGGTCGACGTCTCGACCCGGGTCATCTTGATGGCGGCCCGCAGGATGACACCGGTGAGCCCCATGCCCCCGACGGTGGCCCAGAACAGGGGGTCGTCCGGCCCCAGCCGGCGAACGCTGCCGTCGGCGGTGAGCAGCGTCAGTGCCTCGACGTGGTGGCCGAAGCTGCCGTGCGTGTGATGGTTCTTGCCGTGCACGTCGGACGCGATCGCCCCGCCCACCGTGACCTGCCGGGTTCCGGGGGTGACGGGGACGAACCAGCCATGGGGCAGCAGCTCGCGGATCAGCTGGTCGATGCTGACCCCGGCCTCGGCCTCGACCACCCCGGTGGTCGGGTCGACGCTCAGCACGGCGCGCCGCCGGGTCATGTCGAGCACGACGCCGCCGCCGTTCTGGGCGGCGTCCCCGTAGCTGCGTCCCAGCCCTCGGGCGAGGACGCCCCGTGGCCCGGCGTCGCGCACACGTTCGGCGATCCGGGCGTCGGTCGTGACCGGGTCGACCTCCGACACCGACGGTGCGGTACGGCCCCAACCGCTCAATGCGACGTGGCGCGGTTCGCGGGCAGCCTGCTGTTGTGTTGGCACGCGGGTCAGCGTATCCACCCCGCCGTCCCCGTCAGCAGAGGATCGGCGTTCACCGGGCGTAGACGGTGACGAAGTCGCGCGACGTGGTGGTGTAGTAGCGGTCGGCCGGACGCTGGTAGTCGTGCAGCAGCAGCTGGGGCGTCGGGTTGTTCGGGTTGTTGCCCGCCTGGTAGCTCATGAACGACACCCATGCGGGGTTGATGTCGAGTTCCATCGCCCGCACCGCCCCGGCGCGCTTGAGGATGTCCGCCAGGGTGCCCGCCGACAGCGCGTCGCCGGAGGCGTAGACCAGGTCACCCTGGGCGGTGATACCCACGCCCGAGCGGAAGATGTAGTAGCGCCCACCGAGCGTCAGGCCCCAGTTGATCTCCGGATTGGAGTCGATGTTCGGGGCGATCTTCCCGTTGTCGATGAGCAGCGTGAGGTTCTGGCGCACGCCGACCACGTTGGAGGTCATGTGCACCTCCTGGTTCCACGAGCCGATCGTCATCGAGCCGTCCTTGTAGAACACCTCCGAGGCGCCGCCGGTCGTCAGCGTGCCCGCAGTCTTCCCGTCGAGGTAGAAGCCTCCGTGGGCGTCCGCGAGCTTGAAGGCGCCGTTCCAGGTCGCCACGAGCCCGCGGCGCTGGCTCGGCGGGATCCAGTCGGGCACCGTCCACGTGCCGCCCGGCTGGCTGAACCCGGGGTGCAGGTTGAACTTCAACAGCTTGTGGCTCATCCACACAACGCCGGTGAGGTAGGAGGTGTGGCTCGCGTCGGGTCGCACGTAGGCGGCCTGGACCGCCGGCTGGCCCTTCACCTGGACCAGGGTGGTCCACTGGCCCTCGTGCGGCAGCGCCGGCTGGACGGGGGGAGTCATGGGGGGCCGCATGGCGATGGTGAGGGCCTGAGCGCTCGCCTTCTGCGTCTGCGACTTCGTCGGCGGCGCGACGGACTGGCCCACGGAGGGGGCCGAGATGGGGGGCGGGGCGCCGCCCACCTTGGGCGGGTGGAGGTCGTACTGCCACTTCTCGAGCGTCACCACGACCGGCGCGAAGCCGTGGTCGCGGGCCCATTCTGCGAGCCGGGCCGCGACCGAGTCGCCGCCCGGGGCGGTGAGGTAGGACCCCACCGACCAGGTGAGCCAGACGAGGACGACAGCGCACGCCGCCAGCACCCCGCGCACCCATCGCTTCCGCCACATTCGCTGCCACCGGGAGGGGCGCGGTCGCCGCGGCGGCAGCGCGCGTCTAGCCGACGGGGCCGTCTGCATGGTTGCCACGAGCGGGTCACTCCTCACGAATCCTGGTTCAGCCTGACACTTCGCCACGGAACCTAGCACCGCGCGCCAAGACCTGGCTGAACCACGCCTGAGCGCACTTGTCAGAGCATCGAGCGCCAGCGCGAACGGTGTGGACCCTCGGGAATCACGCCCGGGTCGGACGCCGGTCCGGGGCCGTGGACCGGGGGCATCGGCGTCAGGGCGGCGTCCGGTGGCTCCAGGGGCCGGGGTGGCTTCAGGGAGAACAGCGCCCAGTAGAGCACCGCGTTGGCGAGTTGGAACACCGCGGCCAGCAGGGACGGCGCGGCGAGGTCGACCTGGTCGAACAGCCACCCCCCGACCGCCTGGCCGGCGGCCATCGTCCCCTGAGCGGGCAGGTTCGACAGGGCGGCGACGCTCGCCCGCTCCTGCGGGTCGGCCATGTCCTGGGTGAACGACTGGCGCAGCGGCAGCCCGATCCGCTGGACCATCATCCGGAGGATGTAGACGACGCCGGCGAGCCAGAACGTCGGAGCGAGCACCATCGGCACCAGCAGCGCGGCGCCGATGATCCGGACGACCACGATGGCCCGCACCGTGCCGAGCCGGTGGGCCACCCGGGACGCCGCCAGCGTCGGCACCAGCGAGGCGATGTTGACCAGGGCGAACAGCAGGCCGATGGTGGCGGGGTCGGCGCCGTAGCGGCGGAAGAACCAGTAGCTCACGAACGGCCCGAACAGCCCGATCCCGGCACCGTTCGTGGCGTTGGTCACCCAGAACCGCCACAGGGCGGGCCAGGAGCGTCGCGGCCACCGCACCCGGGGGCGACGCTCGCCGGCGGCGCGGGGTCGTCGCTCGGGCTCCCGGATCCACAGGCCCAGGAGCCCGGCGACGGCGGCGAGAGCGGCGGCCATGAGGAACGCGGGCCGGTAGGCGGCGGTGGCCTCGGCAGGGGTCATCTGGGGGGTGGTCCGCACGACCATGGCGGCCAGCCCTCCGAGCAGCGCGCCGATGCTCGAGACGAACGACAGCCGGGCGAATGCGGCGGCCCGCCGGTCGGCGCGAACGGTCTCGGCGATCAGGGCCGACTCGGCCGGCTGGTACGGGCCGACGTTGCCGGCGCCGGCCCCCGAGCCGCGGCCGAACGATCCGAGTGCGGCCGCGAGGAAGAGGACGACCGTGATCCGGGTGGTCGCGAACACGAGCGCTGAGCCGGCCGCGACGAGAGGCACCACGATGAGGAAGGGCCGGCGTCCCCACCGGTCGGCGAGCAGGCCGATGGCCGAGCTCATGAGAGCCGAGGCCACGGTGACCCCCACGAACACCGCGCCGATCCGCACCGCGCTGAAGCCGATCTGGGCGAGGTAGAGCGCGGTGACGATGGACGACACCGCCCGGGCGACGCTCATGGCGGTCCGAGACAGCAGGATCACCCGGAGGTTGCGGTCCGCCCACTGCGGCACGATGACCGTCCAGAACCTGCGCACCCGGCGACTCTAGTCGCGGAACTCCTCCCCGGGGGTGGGAGGGTGGCCGAAACGGGGCGAGCCGGCCTCCGACCTCACCGGGTTGGGAGCCACGAGGTGGTGCGCAGGGTCCACGGGCATCGCGTCGCGCACGATCCGCAGCAGCACCGGGGGGTCGATGACGAAGCGAGCGATGGCCCACACTATGTCCGGCTCAGCCCGGCGTCGCCATCGAGGACGCCGGATGTCCTGCCCGGGCGGTCGGGCCCCGCGGACAACCCCGGGGGGT
>DAIESZ010000252.1 GCA_027346035.1 Propionibacteriaceae bacterium | reverse complement strand
ACGGGCCTGTAGGCGATTCTGGCGATAGGGGGGCGTGATGGCTTTGCCTAGTGATGCGCTGACTGTGACGGAAAACGAAGGGCACCCGCCCTCGTGGGGTAGATGCCGCTTCGTTTGCGTGATCGTGCAGGTGTTCAGTTGGTGCGCGCGTGCTCGATGGCGTCGGCGACCCGGAGCAACCCGCGGGCCGTCTCCCGGATGTCGACGGGATCGGACACCCAGTCGAAGCGGGCGGAGACCTCGGGCTCGGCGGCCTCCTGCTGCCGTCCCTGCTCGTCAAGGTAGGCGAGGCTGGCGACGTTCCAGTCTCCGATGTCCGCCCTGTGCATGACGGAGTAGGCACTGCCCGGGACCGGGTTCGTCTCGGTCACCTGGTGCGGCTGGCCGTGGTCCTGGCACCACGAGGGGCAGTCGGTGGGCTGGATGGTGAGGTTGGCGGTGGTGCTGGTGGTCATGGTGCGTTCCTTCCAGGGGTGGGGCGTTGTTGCCCTCACGTAGAAGTGTCCTACGACCTAGCTTGACCTCGCGATCGTCTCCGCGGTTCTGGCGGCGTCCAACGTCGTGCCTCGCGACCTGCTCCCGACCACCGCGATGTTCGGCGAACTCGGGCTCGACGGGCGGACCAGGGTCGCGAGAGGGGTGCTGCCGGCCGTGCTGGCAGCCCGTGAGAGCGGGTTCACCCGGGTGATCGTGGCGGCACGGCAGGCGCGGGAGGCGCACCTGGTCGAGGGCCTGACCATCTGGGGGGTGCGAGACCTGGCGGACCTCGTTGAGGTGCTCAACGGCCACCCGGTCGCGCTCGACCCCGATTCCGAACCGGCTAGGGCACCGGCGACGACACCGCCCGGCGATCTGGCCGATGTGGCCGGCCAACCCACCGCCAAGTGGGCGCTCGAGGTGGCCGCGGCTGGTGGTCATCACCTCTATCTGCACGGATCGCCCGGTGTCGGCAAGACCATGCTGGCCGAGCGGCTTCCCGGGATCCTGCCCGACCTGACACCCGACCAGGCCCTCGAAGTGTCGGCCATCCATTCCCTGGCGGGCATCGACCTGTCCGGCGGCCTCGTGTCGCGCCCTCCCTACAGCGATCCCCACCACAACGTGTCAATGGCCGGTCTCGTGGGCGGGGGACCTCGGATGGCCAAGCCGGGAGCCATTTCGTTGGCCCACCGTGGCGTCCTGTTCCTCGACGAGGCCCCCGAGTTCGGCCCGCGCCTGCTCGAGGCGCTGCGCACCCCCCTCGAACGCGGGGCGGTGACGATCGGTCGCGCCGACCGGCACACCACCTTCCCCGCCCGGTTCCAACTCGTGCTCGCCGCGAACCCGTGTCCATGCGGGCGGGCAGGCACGCCCGGCCTGGTCTGCGAATGCCCGCCGATGGCCGTGCGCCGGTACCGCGATCGGTTGAGCGGTCCGATCCTCGACCGGATCGACCTCCAGGTGTCGATGGCGCCGGTGCGCAAGGCCTACCTGCGCAATGCCGCGACCGGCGATACGTCGGAACAGGTGGCCGCGCGGGTCCGGCAGGCGCGCGAACGCCAGCGGGCCAGGTTGCGGGACACACCCTGGTCGACCAACGCCGAGGTGCCCGGTGCCCACCTGCGGGTCACGCTGCCCCTGCCCGAGGGGATCGACCTGCTCGATGCCGCCTTGGTGCGTGGACAGATCAGCTCCAGGGGCGTCGACAAGTGTCTGAGGATCGCCTGGACCCTGGCCGACCTGGCCGGCCGCGGGAGGCCCACGCGCGACGACGTCCGCACGGCACTGATGCTCCGCCGGGGTGACTGGGCGGGTGCAGCATGAGTGCCGAGTGGAGCGACGAGCGGATCGCCAGGGCGGGCATCACCGCGGCCTGCGAGCCGGGAGCACCCGACCTCGTCGACCTCGTCACCCGGATGGGTGCGGAGGAGGTGTGGGAGGCCCTGCGCCAGGGTGCTCGGCAGACCGCGTGGAGCCGCCGCGCGGCCTCCCTCGACGTCGCGGGGCTCGTCGCGCAGACGGGTCGGTGGGACATGAGGTTCCTCATCCCGGGTGATGCCGAATGGCCCGCCGGGCTCGACGACCTCACCCGTGCGCGGGTGGGCGGCTTCGGTGGGCCCCCGATCGGGCTGTGGGTGCGCGGGCGGGCCCGCGCCTCCGAACTGCTCGACGGGTCGGTTGCGATCGTGGGGGCCAGAGCGTCGTCCCCCTACGGCGACGAGGTCGCGATGGCGATGGCCCACGACCTCAGCCGCTCGGGGCGCTCCGTGGTATCGGGAGGCGCCTACGGCATCGACGCCCACGCACATCAGGGGGCGCTGGCCGCGCAGCGTCCCACGGTCGCCTTCCTCGCCTGCGGGCTCGACCGTCCGTATCCCGTCGGCAACCAGTCGTTGTTCGAGCGGATCCTCGACCACGACGGGCTGTTGGTCAGCGAATTCGTCCCCGGATCTGCCCCGACCAAACGCGCGTTCCTCGCCCGCAACCGGTTGATCGCCGCCGCCAGCGCGGCCACCGTGATCGTCGAGGCGGCGGCCCGAAGCGGCGCGCGCAACACGATCGCCTGGGCCCACGCCTGTTCGCGCCCGACCCTCGCCGTGCCCGGGCCGGTGGGATCGGCGATGTCGGTCACTCCCCACCGGCTCATCCGCGATGGCGAGGCCACGTTGGCCGCCGACGCCGACGACGTGCTGGTGGTGGTCGAGCCGCTGTCGCAGGGGCCACAGTTGGCGACCGGCGGCAACGCCAGGTTGCTCGATGCGGTGCCCGACGAACTGATGGCGGTTCGCGAAGTGCTGCCCGGTCGGGGGAACGTCTCGCTGGCAGAGATCGCCAGTGCCGCCGGACAGCCCGTGCCGCAGTGTCTCGCGGCGCTGGCCCGACTCGAAGAGCTCGGCCTGGTGGCGATGACCGACGACGGACTGTGGCGCCTGGTGCGTCCCAGCGTCCCAACCGGCGGATCGCGGCGATGAGCGACCGCACGGGCCGCCTCAGACCTCCAGGAGCGGGGCCTCCAGCCAGTCGAACGGAACGCCGAGACCCTCGATCAGGGTGAGGGCGTGGGGTCGCAGCCGAGCGCACAGGTCGTCGACGGCGGCGGTGACCGCCTTCGCGCGGGAGGGGGTCAGGCGGTTGTGCTCGAGGAACCAGGCGCGATCCGCCTCGATCGCGGTGAGGGCGTACAGGTCGCACATCTGCGAGAGCACTCCCGCCGCGGCGGCGTCCAAGCAGTGGTCGATGCCGGTGATGAAGGCCTCGAGCACCTGTCGTTCGGTGTGCGCCCGGGCCGCGAACAGCATGTGCGACTGCAGCGCGTTGATGGCGGTGAAGGAATCGTCCTTGGGCAGCCTCGCCGCAGCCCGCATGCGCCGGCCCAGGCTCTCGACGCTGTGCCTCTCGCGGTCCTCGAACATTTCCACCTGCCAGCCGCGCGAGGTCAGGAGTTCGGCCTCCGGAGTCCGGTGGGCGGTCTCGACCAGTCGCGTGATCAGCGTGCGGGACGCCGTCCGTTCGGCGAAGGCGCCCCCCATCAGTCGGGCGGTGGCCTGCGCCGTGCCGCGCAGGTCCATCTCGCCCCAACTCTTCTGGTAGTCGACGAGCAGGGCCTTGCCCACCAATTGCAGCAGAACCGTGTTGTCGCCCTCGAACGTCGCGAACACGTCGACATCGCTTCTCGTGAGCGTGAGCTGGTTCTCGGTGAGGAATCCGGCGCCGCCGCAGGCCTCCCGGCAGACCTGGACCGTGTCGTTGGCCCAACGGGTGAGTACAGCCTTCATCCCGGCCGCTCGCGACTCGAGGGCCCGAGCCCGTTGCGGGTCGACCTCACCACGAACGGTCGCATCGAAGACGCGTTGGAGCTCTTCGGAGAGTTCGTTCTGGGCGAAGCCGTAGGCGTAGGCGCGGGCGATCTCGGGCAGGAGTTTGCGTTGATGCGCCTGGTAGTCGAGCAGGGGGATCTCCGCCCCCAGGCCGGGCA
Source organism: Propionibacteriaceae bacterium (assembly GCA_027346035.1). Classification (GTDB taxonomy): domain Bacteria; phylum Actinomycetota; class Actinomycetes; order Propionibacteriales; family Propionibacteriaceae; genus JAJYQH01. The sequence continues at coordinate 1,760 of DAIESZ010000252.1, read as the reverse complement.
TCCGGAACTGGGTTCGGGTGAGCGCATAGCGCGTGGCGATGCTCAGCGCCCGCCGAGTGGCCGACGCGGCCCCGCCGCCCACGCAGATGCGACCCCGAACGAGCGTCCCCAGCATCGTGAAGAACCGGGCGTTGGGGTTGTCGATGCCCGAACGGTAGACGCCGTCGGCGTCGACGCCGCCGTATAGGTCGAGCAGCATCCGTCGGGGCCCCCGCACGTGGTCGAACCAGAGGGTGCCATTGTCGACGCCGAGCAGACCGCCCTTGTGCCCCTGGTCTCCGATGGTCACACCGGCCGGCGCCTGGCCCCGATCGTCGCGGATCGGCACCAGGATGGCGTGCACCCCCTGGTCCTGGCCACCCACCGAGAGCTGGCCGAACACCACCGCCATCCGCCCGTCGCGCGCGGCGTTGCCGATGTAGGCCTTCCGTGACCCGGGCGTGGGAGATGTCACCTCATACTCGTCCGATTCGGGGACCCAGGTGATCGTGGTCTCGATCGATGACACGTCGGACCCGTGCCCGAGTTCGGTCATCGCGAAGCAGCCGAGGAGCCGACCCGGGACGACATCTGGCAGCAGGGCCTGGTGATGCCAGGTGGTGCCGAGATTGACGATGGCGCCGCCGAACAGGCCGTGTTGGACGCCCGACTTGATGGTCAGCGACAGGTCGCCCATGCCGAGCATTTCGAAGTTGGCCACCGACTCGGCCATGTCACCGGTTCCACCGGCGGAGTCGGGGAAGCCCGCGGTGACGAACCCTCGACGGGACAGGTCGACCAGTCGCTGCAGCGTCCAGGCCCTGGCATCGTCCATGCCCAGGGACGGGTCGCGGACCACCTCGTCGGCACGGACCTCGTCGCGCCACCGCTGCTTGAGCGCATGGAACGGGCCGTCGAGTGCCTCCCGAAGCGCCGCGCCGGCGGCCGGCGGCAGCAACTCACCAATGCTGGAGCCGATGGTGTCGTGCCTGGTCAGGGTCATCGTCAACTCCTCGTCAGGGGTGTGAAGGCCGGCGTGAACAGCGCGGCCACGTCGTCGACGACGGCCTGCCGGGGTCGCTGCATGCCGCTGGCGAGCCAGGTGTCGGCCACCGCCCAGATGAAGCCGATCACCCCCTGCCCCCAGGTGTCGGCCATGAGGTCGTTGAGGCCCGCCGCGCGCACGTGCGGGCGGAGGCTCTCGGCGACCAGGGCCCCGATGCGGCTGGTGAACGAGGCGACCGGATCGGCGACGTCGCCGGCAGGACGGGTCACGACGAACCGGTAGATCTCCGGATCGCGTTCGACGACGGCGAGGTAGACGTCGGCGAGTTGAGTGACGAGATCGGCGGGGCCCGGCCGGCTGAGCGTCAGTGGCACGTCGAGATTGCTGAGGATGTAGCCGTGAACGCTCTCGACCACAGCTGTCCACAACCCCGTCCGGTCGCCGAAGTGCCGGTAGATCACCGTCTTCGACGTTCCCGCCTGGGCGGCGATGTCGTCGAGGCCCACCTGGGGGCCGTCGGCGCGGATCGCCCGCAGTGTGGCCTCGACGAGCTCGCGACGCTTGTGCACCCGGTGTTCCTCCCAGCGGGTGCTGCGCCCATCGGCCGACGGGGGAGCGTCTCCGGTGTGGTCGCCGGGATCACTTGCGATGGTCGGCGTCCGCGGGTCGACATCTTCGTCCATGCGGACTAATCTACCTGATACTTCAAGTATCCGCTACCCATGGTACCCGGTAAACTGGGCTCGTCGCCGCCCGACACCTCCGAGCGCGGAGG
>DAIESZ010000249.1 GCA_027346035.1 Propionibacteriaceae bacterium | reverse complement strand
CGGGCTGCTGCGCGGGCTCGGACCAGCCGCCGGGCGCGGTCATGTGCGCGACCGAGACGGCGGCGCTGCCAGTGTTCACGCGTCCGACGTACTCGTCGATGACCTTGCCCCCCGGCACGGGGATGCGTGTGGGCGCAGGGATAAGTTCAGCCATGTCGCCATCTAAGCATCCGACCAGGAGGGTAACCATGCGGGTCTTCACCACGCTCGACGAGCTGTCCGGGGCTGTCGGGGAGGAGCTCGGCACCAGCGACTGGCTGGAGGTCACGCAGGACCGTGTCGACGCGTTCGCCGACGCGACGGGCGACCACCAGTGGATCCACGTCGACGTGGAGCGGGCGAAGCAGGGGCCGTTCGGCGGCACGATCGCGCACGGCTACCTGACGCTGTCGCTGATCCCGCTGTTCTCGGCGCAGATCTTCGGCCTCGAGACGCCGGGGGCGAAGCTCAACTACGGCGTCAACAAGGTGCGCTTCCCCAGCCCGGTGAAGGTGGGCTCACGCCTCCGCGCCACCGCGACGGTCGCGGAGGTCTCCGACGTGCCGGCCGGCAAGCAGATGGTGACTCGCTACGTCGTCGAGATCGAGGGCGAGGACAAGCCGGCCTGCGTCGCGGAGACCGTTGTCCTGCTGCTCAGCTGACCCGCTCGATGACCACCGACCCGCCGGTCGCCCCGCGGCCGGCGGGTGCCGACTCCGCTGCATCGGCGCTGACGTCGAACCCGCCCTCGAGGGACTCCAGCGCCCGCTCGAAGCGCTCTGGCTCGTCGGTGTGCAGCGTGAGCAGGGGCTGGCCCGCGCGCACGGCGTCCCCCGGCTTTGCGTGGATCTCGACGCCGGCCCCCGCCTGCACGGGATCCTCCTTGCGGGCGCGCCCGGCGCCCAGGCGCCACGCCGCCAACCCGACCGCCATCGCATCGAGGCGGGTGAGGACGCCGTCGGCCGGCGCGAACACCTGCCGCTGATGGCGTGCCACGGGCAGCGGCGCGTCGGGGTCGCCTCCCTGCGCCCGGATCATCCGGCGCCAGACGTCCATCGCCCGCCCGTCGCGCAGCGCCTCCGCAGGGTCGACATCGACGCCCGACAACGCCAGCATCTCTCGGGCGAGTGCCACGGTGAGTTCGACCACATCGCCGGGCCCGCCGCCGGCCAGTACCTCGACCGCTTCGCGCACCTCCAGCGCGTTGCCGGCAGTGAGGCCGAGCGGGGTGTCCATGGCCGTGAGCAGGGCGACCGTGCGCACCCCGGCGGCCTCGCCGAGTTCGACCATCCTCCGCGCCAGTTCGCGGGCGTCGTCCTCGCGGGTCATGAACGCGCCGCTGCCCACCTTGACGTCGAGCACGAGGCTCGCGGTGCCTTCGGCGATCTTCTTGCTCATGATCGAGCTGGCGATCAGCGGGATCGCCTCGACGGTGCCGGTGACGTCGCGCAGTGCGTACAGCTTCCGGTCGGCCGGAGCGAGGCCGGACCCGGCCGCACAGATGACGGCGCCGACGTCGCGCAGCTGGGACATCATCTGCTCGTTCGACAGGCTCGCCTGCCAGCCGGGGATCGACTCGAGCTTGTCGAGCGTGCCGCCCGTGTGGCCGAGTCCGCGCCCGGACAGTTGGGGGACCGCGACGCCGCAGGCCGCCACGAGCGGTGCGAGCGGCAGGGTGATCTTGTCGCCGACTCCACCGGTCGAGTGCTTGTCGGCGGTCGGGCGTCCGAGCCGGGAGAAGTCCAGACGCTCACCCGTGTCGATCATCGCCTGCGTCCACACGGGCAGCTCGGATTCGTCGAGCCCCCGGAAGTAGATCGCCATCGCCATCGCCGACATCTGCTCGTCGGCGACGATACCCAGGGTGTAGGCCCGGATCAGCCAACGGATCTGCTCGGCCGAGAGGCTTCCACCGCCCCGCTTGATCCGGATGAGTTGCACGGCGTCGAACCGGTGGGAATCGAAATCGGCGGGGCCCGCGGCGGAACGGGAACCGGTCGTGTCAACGCTCATGGCGGCCAGTATCGCAGCCGGTCCGGCGACGGGGCATGGGGGCCTGCACCCCCACGGCCGGCGGCTAGTCTGTGGGCCATGCGCATCGCCCGTTACGCCCTCGCGGGAGAAGACCCCGTATTCGGCATCGTCGAGCTCGAGGTCGACGCCGGCCAGCATCCCGACACCGTCGCCGAGATCACCGGAGACCCCCTCGTCGGTCCGGTGCACTACACCGGCCAGCGGCATCACCTCTCCGACGTCCGGCTGCTCGCCCCGGTGATCCCGCGGTCGAAGATCATCGGAGTGGGGCGCAACTACGCCGCGCACGCCGCCGAACTCGGCAACGAGGTGCCGGAACGGCCCCTGCTGTTCTTCAAGCCGAACACCTCGGTGATCGGGCCCGGGGACCCCATCGTGCGGCCGGCCGACACCACCGACCTGCACTACGAGGGCGAACTGGCCGTGGTCATCGGGAGGATCGCCAAGGACGTGCCCACCGATCGGGTGGGTGAGGTGATCTTCGGCTACACGGTCGCCAACGACGTCACCGCGCGTGACCTGCAGCACAGCGAGGGCCAATGGGCCAGGGCCAAGGGGTGGGACACCTTCTGCCCCCTGGGACCCTGGATCGTCACCCACTTCGACCTCGCCGAGGCGGGCGATCAGCAGATCACCACCACGCTCGACGACACGGTCGTGCAGGACTCCTCGACCGCACTCATGGTCCGCCCGATCGCCGACCTCGTGAGCTACATCTCGCACTTCACCACCCTGCTGCCGGGCGACGTCATCCTCACCGGGACGCCGGCGGGAGTGGGCCCGATGCACGCCGGCCAGCGGGTCAGCGTCGCGGTCAGCGGCATCGGGGAGCTGAGCAACCCGGTCGTCGACGACGCCCCGGCCGAGGACGCCGAGTGAGCCTGCAGCCACGGAGCCCCAGCGGCTGGCCGCTCACCCCGACTCCGGCGGGCGTCACCTATCCGCGGGTGCTGAGCGGGGAGTGGGCGAGCAGCGTCCGCTCGATCGCCGGGATCCTCGCCGCACTTGTCGGCTACGCACTGATCGTCCCCGTCGTGGCCCAGATGATCCTGGCGATCGTCTGGGCGGCCCGCGGACGACCGGGCAGCTTCTCCGCCTACTACACGGCCGGGTTGGCCTTCGACTTCCCCGCGGGGATGCTGGCCACTCAGATCGGGCTCGCGATGCTCATCCCGGTGAGCCTCATCGTCGTGCGCTACATCCACGGACGCAGCACCCGCTACCTGCACTCGGTGCAACCGGGCCTGCGCTGGCGCTACCTCGTGGTGGCAGCGCTGGCCGCCGTCGTCGTCCTCAACGCCGTGTTGTGGATCTCGCGGATCGGCACGCCACTCACGTGGGCTCCCCAGTCGAACATCGGCTCGTGGTTGGTGATCATCGTGGTCACGTCGCCCCTGCAGGCGGCCGCCGAAGAGTACTTCTTCCGTGGCTACCTCATGCAGTCGCTCGGCTCGATCGTGCCCAACCCGTGGTTCGGTGTCGTGACCTCGGCGCTCGTGTTCGCCGTCTTCCACGGCATCCAGAACCCCGCGCTGTTCGCCGACCGCTTCGGCTTCGGGCTGCTCGCCGGCGCGCTGGCGCTGGTCACGGGGGGTCTCGAGGCGGGCATCGCCGCGCACATCGTCAACAATCTGTTCGCCTTCGGCTATGCCCTGTTCATGGGTGGAGTGGCTTCGGCCAAGGGCGTCACGACGATCAGCTGGGCCGGCGCGGGATGGGACCTGTTGGGGTTCGGCCTGTTCGGCATCACGGCCTGGTGGCTGGCCCGCCGGTTCCACCTGGCGACCACGACATCGGCCCCCTGAGCGTGGCCCCGTCCGGTTTGGGGGTTGGGACCGATTTCCACTAAGGTGATCAGTCGTTGCCCCACGAGGGACAACGCCGGGTGATCGCTCGCCGATCGCTCAGGGGTATGGGGTAATTGGCAGCCCGACTGATTCTGGTTCAGTTAGTCTAGGTTCGAGTCCTAGTACCCCTGCGGACGCCGCAGGCCACCTGTGACGACCACGCTAGGGCCCCGTTGTGTAGCGGCCTAGCACGCTGCCCTCTCAAGGCAGTAGCGCGGGTTCGAATCCCGTCGGGGCTACCGGAATGTTGTGAGGCCCCCACCGCTCGCGGTGGGGGCCTCACTGCGTGCGGCTAGAGCCTGACGACCATCTTGCCGGTGTTGGCGCCACGCAGCAGGTCGATGAACGCCTGCGGCGCGTTCTCCAGACCGTCGCGGACCGTCTCGTCGAAGGTGACCGACCCGTCCGAGAGCCACCCGGCCATCTTCGTCGCGAACTCGTCGGCTCGGTCGCCGAACTCGCCCACGAGGAAGCCCCGGATGGTGAGGAGCTTGCCGATGGCCGAGCCGAGGTTGCGGGGAGCACACGTCGGCTCGGTCAGGTTGTACTGAGAGATCGCGCCGCACATCGCGACCCGTCCGTGCACGTTCAGCGACGAGATCGCCGCCTCGAGGTGCTCGCCGCCGACATTGTCGAAGTAGACGTCGATGCCGTCGGGCGCCGCCTGGCCCAGCTGCTCGGAGACCGGGCCGTCGTGGTAGTCGAAGGCGGCGTCGAAACCG
>DAIESZ010000283.1 GCA_027346035.1 Propionibacteriaceae bacterium | reverse complement strand
CCGGTCCGAGCGCGTCGGCCTGCTCAGGGGAGGGTTTCTCGACGATGTCGCGTACCTGCCCGTCGGGTCCGGCCGCGATGAGGGCGAACGCGTGCACGCGCTCGGCCGGCACATTGCTCATCTCGACGAGCCCACGCCGGTCGTAGCCGACCACCGCGTTACCTGGCGTCGCGCGCAGCGTCTGGAGGGTGGCGGCCGTATAGAAGTTGTCGCCGTTGACGACGACGAACCGGTCCCCGCCGACGAAGTCCTCGGCAGCCAGCACGGCGTCGGCGGTCCCGCGTGGCTCGGCCTGCTCGGCGAACGTCACGGTGATCCGGCTCGTCGGCTGCGCCCCGTAGTAGTCGCGGATCGCGCGGTGCTCGGGCCCGATCACCAGGCAGGCGCGGCGGAAGCCGGCGTCCGCGTACGCGCTGAGACAGTGGTCGAGGAATGGGCGTCCCACGGGCATCATCGCCTTCACCCCCGCTGCCGCGGCCCGCCGCTGCTCCTCGTTCAGCGGGACGCCGGTGTCCTCGCGCATGCGCGAGCCCAGCCCGCGCGCCAGGACGACGATCTTCACGGTCTCGCCGGTGTCGGGGCCCATCGGTGTCCTCACTGCTGGAGTCGGTTGCCGGACTGATTCTCGCGTGTCAGGCGAGCCCGTAGTGGTCGGCGACCCGCGCCGCGACCGCTTCGGCCTCCCGCTCGGTCGGCATCTCGCAGAACACCCGCAGCAGCGGCTCGGTGCCCGAGAAGCGGATCGTCACCCAGCCGCCGTTGCCGAAGTAGACCTTGCAGCCGTCGTCCCAGCGGATCCGCTCGACGTCGACGCCGAACGCGGGCAGGTCGTGGTGGGTGAAGATCTGCCGCTGCAGTTCCTCCCTGCGGGCCGCGCTGAACCCGTAGCCGCGCTCCACCATCACGAGCCGCCCGTACAGTTCGGTGATTTCGGCCGACAGCTCGCTCAGCCGCTTCCCGCTCGCGGCGACCGCCTCGACGAGCAGCGAGCCGGAGTAGATGCCGTCCTTACCGGCGATGTGGCCGCGCACGGTGAGTCCGCCCGACGACTCCCCGCCGATCACGGCGTCCGTTTCGGCCATCTTCGCCGAGATGTGCTTGAAGCCCACGGGCACTTCGTAACACTGCTCCCCGTGGGCGGCGGCGACCCGGTCGAGCAGGTGGGTCGTCGACATGTTGCGCACGGCCGGACCCGTCCAGCCCTTGACCGTGAGCAGGTAGTGGTAGAGCAGCACGAGGATCTCGTTCGCGTGCAGGTAGCGGCCGGTGTCGTCGATGATGCCGAGCCGGTCGGCGTCCCCGTCGGTGGCGATGCCGAGGTCGGCGTGCTGCTCGATCACCGCATGCCGCAACCCGTCGAGCGCGGACGCCGTCGGCGACGGCACCCGGCCGCCGAACAGCGCGTCGTGGCGGTCGTTGATGACGTCGACCTGGCAGCGTGCCGTCATGAGCACCGTCTGCAGGCAGGTCTGCGCCACCCCGAACATCGGGTCGAGGACGATGTGCAGGTGGCGGTGCCGGATCGCCTCCATGTCGAGCTGGTCGATGATCGAGTCGATGTACCAGTTGAGCGAGGGTTGAACCGTGACAAGGGGGGACGCCTTCGCCTCCTCCGGCTCGAGCGACCTCACGTCGGTCTCGGTGAGGGCGTTGACCGCCACCGCGAAGTCGTCGGTCACCTCGAGATCTGCGTCCCGGCCGCCCTCGGTGAACAGCTTGATGCCGTTGTAGAGAGCGGGGTTGTGGCTCGCGGTCACCGCGATGCCGTAGGCGCAGCCGAGGTTGCGCACGGTCCACATGAACATCGGCGTCGGGGCCGGGCGCCCGATGATCGTCACGGGGACGCCGTTGCCGACGAGCACCTCGACCGCCCACCACGCGGCCTCCTCGGACAGGAACCGCCGGTCGAAGCCGACCACGATGCCGCGGTCAACCACCCCTTCGTGGTGCATCCTGTCGGCCAGGGCCTGGGCGATGAGCCGGACGTTCGCGCGCGTGAAGCCGTCGCCGATGATCTCGCGCCAGCCCCCGGTGCCGAAATGGATCATGTGACGTTCCTAGCGGGGTGGGCCTTGGTCGGGTCAACAATCGCGCACTCGGGCTGGCGCGATGGGCAGTCGCGGTGAGCGGATGGGGTCATCAGCGGCCGCCGAACCAGCGGTCGAGCTCGTGTGCCAGTCCGTCGGCATCAACGGACGCCGTCACCGCGTCGGCCGCTGCCCGCACAGGGGCGGGCGCCTGGCCCATCGCCACGCCGCGACCCGCCCAGCGCAGCATCTCGATGTCGTTGCTGCCGTCGCCGATGGCGAGCACCTCGGCGGCGTCCACCCCGAGCTGCTCGCACACGACCCGGAGGCCGTCGGCCTTGCTCACGTTGCGCGGCGCGATGTCGAGCCACGCGGTCCACCCCACGAAGTACTCGACGCCGTGGTATCCGAGGGCCGCGGCGAGGGTCTCGAAGTCGTCACTCTCGGCGGCCGGATCACGGATGATCACCCGCGTGACCGGCCGCGCGACCAGTTCCTCGATCGTTTGGACGGTGATGGTTCCGGTGATCTCGCCGTCGGGGAACTGCCTGCTCACCCGGTAGCCGAGTCCGACGTCCTCGACCGCGACGATCGCGTCGGGATGCAGCGCGAGGGCCGATTCCACGACCGCCCGGGCGTCGAAGGTGACCTGGCGCACCACATCGAACGGGTCAGTGGCGGCGACGACGGCGCCGTTGCTCATCACGGCCAGCCCTGGGGGAAGGTCCAGCCGATCGATGACCTCGAACGTGCCTGGCCACGATCGGCCGGTGCTGATCACCACGTGGACACCCGCGTCGATCACCCGACGCACCGAGTCACGGATCCGTGGGCTCAGCGAATTGTCGTGCCCGACCACTGTGCCGTCGATGTCCAGGGCCACCAGTCGCGGGCGGAAGGCGTTGCTCACGCCTCCACCTTGTCACGCGCTCGACTCGCGCCGTCCTGCGCAGCTGTTGCATCTTCGCATGAATCCGACATCCACGAGGGCTCGTGGTGTCGGCGGTCACTGGATGCCGAGGAGACTGCACTCCACCCTGAACGCCCGACGGGTCCTGAACGGTCGCGCGATCGCCTCTCCTGCCTTGCTCCCCAAGGGAAGGCGAGAACAGACGCCGGGCTGG
>DAIESZ010000230.1 GCA_027346035.1 Propionibacteriaceae bacterium | reverse complement strand
CCCGACGGCTCGCACACCTGGCGCACCGCGTGGGGCCAGACCATCCACGTCCCGGCGCGCCCGGTCCTCGACGACCCCGACCCGCCGCCGGCTGAGCCCGCGCCACCGCCACTCGACCCGCCCCCGTTCTAACCGATGGTCTGGCCAGCGCTCGCCGTTGAAGACGGGCTTCGGCACAACTCCGACATCGTGAGCTCGGCGGCGTGAACGAACTCGGGGACGCCGGATGCGACCCGAGCGATATCCGGCCATGAGTTAGGCAGGGTCGGGCGTGGTCCGGGTGAGGCGGTAGACGGCCGCCAGCCCCTCTGTCGTGCCCGGCCAATGCCGTTCGATCGTGCCGCTGCCCGCCTTCCTGATCACTGAGCGCAGGACGACGGCGACGACCACGGCATCATCCGCGTACCCGACGACCGGAATGAAGTCGGGCACCAGGTCGATGGGGAGCGCGAGGTAGCCCAACAGCAGCGCCAAGCGGATGCGAATGCCTCGGGGAAGGTCGCGGTCGCGTGCGAGTCGGTTGGTGAGGCGGACGAGGTCGGGCAGGAGTCGCATGGCGTCCTTGACGCGCATCTCGTCCGGGGCCACCAGCCTGAGGGCGATGATGAGCGCAATCCACAGCACGGCGAGACCGAGGGCGACCGCCGCGATGATTGACCACGCCATCTCCTCATGCTCCCTCAGCACCGTCAGCGGTGCACAGTCCCCCGGTGTCACGGCTGTGTGGTGGTCAGGGCTGTCCATCCGATGCCGAGTGGGCTGGGTGAGGGGTGAGATCGGGTCGCCAGGACGACGGTGGACTGGATCGTCAGGTAGGCGGCCAGCAGAAGGAAGGCTGTGCCGATGATGCGCATGGCGCGGCGTTCCCTGTCTTGGCGGGTCCCGGACAGTTCCCAGATCACGACCGTGCTGGCGCCGATCTCGATGAGGGAGTCCAGACCGAACCCGCCGAGCGCGATCGATCGAGCCTGGATCGCGGCGACCGCGAGTACGAACACCCCGACGACGTTCCACGACAGCGTGGCCCATTCCAGGGTGAATCCCCGACGCAGCAGTCGGGTGTCCTGGCGGGGATCGGGGTTTGCTGTCATGAGTGCTGGATGGCCGACTTCGGCTCGGGAAGACCCAGCGCTTGCGCCAACAGGGCGCGGGTCTCGGGCTTCGCGAGCTCGTAGTACACGAAACCACCCTCCCGGGTAGCGGTGACGAGCCCGGCGAGACGCAGTTTCGCCCGGTGCCGGCTCGTCGCGGGTTGGCGCGCGCCGGCAAGTTCGGCCAGGCACGTCACGTTGGACTCCCCTTGGGCGAGAGCCCACAGGATCTTGATCCGAGTGCCGAACCGGCTGACGTGCCAGGTCCTCCCAACGGCCTTCGCCCGTCCATGTGCCGGCACTCCTCGTGCACCGGGTGCCCGGCGTCCCTGATCCGGTCCGTCACTGTGTCTCGACGATGAGCCTCGGGCTCCTCATCACTGCCTCATGAGACCTCTGACCAGGCCATGCGCAGAGCCGACGAGGGGAGCCGTCGCTCGCCCACCCGGCGAGCTCCTCCCGAGCCCCCGCGCATCACCAGTTCGCATGGCGGAGGCCCGGGGGATCAACCCCGGACCTCCGTCATGCGAGCCGACGAGGGGACTCGAACCCCTAACCACCGCTTTACAAGAGCGGTGCGCTGCCAGTTGCGCCACGTCGGCGGTGCGCCTTGCACCCGCGGTCCGCCGGTCATACGGCGGGCTGACCGAGTCTAGACGTGGCCCGTGCGGCCCTTGCGCGAACGCGGCCGGCGGCCGACAGTGTGAGCGAGGTCGAGGATGGGCCGCTCGGGGCGCCTATCCCTCGGTGTGCCGACACGGATGAGGAGTTCCACGATGTCGCGTTCGACCACGGCCGGGTTTGCGGTGCTCGCGATGGCAACCTCGGCCGCCCTGATCGGGATCAGTCCTTCGGTCGCCACGCCGAGCGCGACCGCGGTGGCGCACGCGGACCGCCGCGTGTGCGCGACACCCGCCCCCGGGTTCGCCGCGTGCGACGCGCACGTCGTCACCGACGTGCGGACGGCGCAGCCGCTGGCGACGACGACGTACTCCAACGGGTACCGGCCGGATCAGCTGACGAGCGCCTACGGCCCCTTCGGGTCGGGCAAGCAGCTCGTGGCGATCGTGGACGCCTATGCGCACCCCAGCGCCGCCGCGGACCTCCAGGTGTACCGCGACACGTTCGGCCTCGGCACGGCGGCGCTGACTCAGGTGAACCAGAACGGCGGCTCCATCACGACCGTGTCCGGCAACACCGGGTGGGGACAGGAGGAGATGCTCGACCTCGAGATGGTCTCGGCGATCTGTCCCTCGTGCTCGATCCTCTACGTCGGCGCGAACTCGGCGTCGTTCAGCGACCTCTCGGCGGCCGTGACCCTCGCGAAGAACATGGGCGCGAAGGTCATCTCGAACTCATACGGCGCCAAGGAGTTCTCGACCGAGTCGGGCATCTCCGCGTGGAACATCCCGGGTGTGGCGGTGACCGTGTCGAGCGGTGACTCCGGCTACGGCGTCCAGTTCCCCGCAGCGTCCGCCGGCGTGATCGCCGTCGGCGGGACCACGCTCAACCTCTCCTCGTCCGGCGCGCGGCAGAGCGAGACGGCATGGAGCGGTGCGGGCTCCGGCTGCTCCGCATACATCGCCAAGCCCAGCTGGCAGAAGGACCCCGCGTGCTCGCGACGCACCGTCGCAGACGTCTCGGCCGTCGCCGACCCCAACACCGGGGTCGCGGTGTACGACTCCTACGGGAGCACCGGTGGGGCGAACTGGTATGTGTTCGGCGGCACGAGCGTCGCCGCGCCGATCATCGGCGCGATCTACGCCCGTGACGGCGTCCCCGGCACCGGGTACGCCACGGCCACCCTGTATGCGACGCCCTCCGGGCTGTTCGACGTGACGTCGGGGTCCAACGGCAGGTGCACGCGCGGCAGGAACACGTCCGGTGCCTACCTCTGCACGGCCGGCACCGGCTACGACGGCCCCACGGGTCTCGGCGCCCCGAGCACGAGCACGGCTCCCTTCTGACGGTCCGATCGAGACCTGACGGGCGCGGGCACCAGGATCGTCCCGGGATCCCGGCTCGCCCGAGTCACGTGTCGTGGCAGCCTGCAGCCATGACCGTGCCCACCGACCGCGCGTACGCCGAGCAGCTCGACGCCACCGACCCGCTGGCCTCCTTCCGCGGGCGCTTCGAGATCCCCGACGACTCCCTGGTCTACCTCGACGGCAACTCCCTCGGGCGCCTCCCGGCCGCGACCCCCGGGCGCATCGCGCAGGTCGTGCGCGAGCAGTGGGGCGACCGACTCATCCGCGCGTGGGGCGAGGGCTGGATGGACCTGCCGCTCGAGGTCGGCGACCGCCTCGGTACGGCGCTGCTCGGCGCGCGGCCCGGTGAGACGCTCGTGTCCGACACCGTCACGGTCAACGCGTTCAAGGCGCTGCACGCGGCGATGGACCTGCGCCCTGGCCGCTCGACGATCGTGGCGCACCACGGCGAGTTCCCGACCGACCGCTACGTCGCGAGCGAGGTCGCGCGACAGCGCGGGGGCAGCGTGCGCTGGATCGGCCCGCTCGACCCGGGGACGACGCAGGACGACCCGGTCACGGCCGGGGAGGTGGCGGCAGCGCTGCACGACGACGTCGCGGTCGTCCTGCTCTCCGTCGTCGACTACCGGTCCGCCGCGATCGCCGATACCGCCGGCATCAGCCGCGCCGCGCACGACGCCGGTGCGCTGGTGGTCTGGGACTGCTCGCACGCCGCGGGCTCCGTCCCGCTCGACCTGCCCGGGCTCGGCGCCGACCTCGCGATCGGCTGCTCCTACAAGTACCTCAACGGCGGGCCCGGCGCGCCCGCGTGGATCTGGGCGAGCACGGAGCACCACGAGGCCCTGCGCAACGCGATCCCGGGGTGGATGGGGCACGCCGACGTCTTCGCCATGGGACCGGAGTACTCGCCCGCGCCCGGCGTACGCCGGTTCATGACGGGGACGCCGTCGGCGGTCGC
>DAIESZ010000228.1 GCA_027346035.1 Propionibacteriaceae bacterium | reverse complement strand
GCCGGGTCCGGGCCGGCGCGGGCACCCGGGGTCAGGCCCGCGCGTGCCGGCGTCCTCTGAGTGCCGCGGCCGTCCCGCCGAGCAGGGCGGAGATCAGCGAGGCGATGAGCACGGCCGCCTTGGCCTCCCCGGCGAGCGTGTCGTCGGTGGCGAAGGCGAGGTCGCACATGAGCAGGGCCACGGTGAAACCGATGCCGGCCAGTTGCGCGGCCGCCACGACGTCGGGTCGGCCGATGGCAGGGGCGAACTCGGCCCGGGTGAAGCGTGTGGTGAGGAGCCCGGTGACCGAGATCCCGACGACCTTCCCGACGACCAGGCCGAGAAGGATGCCGAGCGGGACGGCGGTGGTGAACACCGCGGCGAGCGCGGGACCGTTCAGCGGAACACCGGCGCTGACGAGGGCGAACACCGGGACGGCCACCACCGCCGACCACGGCTCGAGCCGATGCTGCCAGGTATTGAGGGGATCGTGGTCGTCGAACGGGTCGCTGCGCATGCTGAGGCCCACCAGGACGCCGGCGATGGTGGGGTGCACTCCCGACTGCAGCATGAACCACCAGGCGCCCAACCCCAGGATGATGACGATCCAGGCGGAATCGATCCGGCGACGCTGCAGCAGGAACAGTGCGGCGGCACAGGCGAGGGACGCGGCCAGCCAGCCCCACGCGATGCTGCCCGTGAACACGACGGCGATCACGATGATCGCCCCGAGATCGTCGACGATCGCGAGCGTCAGCAGGAACGCGCGGAGTGCGGTCGGGAGCCGGGATCCGGTGATCGCCAGCACCGCCAGCGCAAAGGCGATGTCGGTGGCCATCGGCACCGCCCATCCCACCGTTGAGGCCCCCGAGATGCCTGTCACCGCGAGGTAGACGAGCGCCGGGACGATCATGCCGCCGAGCGCCGCCAGGATCGGGACAAGGGCGTCGGCCGGACGGCGCAGCGACCCTTCGGTGAGTTCGCGCTTCAACTCGAGGCCGGCGACAAGGAAGAACAGGGTCAGTAGGCCGTCGGCCGCCCATTCGTGCACGGTCAGCGCACCGACGTGCAGGTGGACGAAACGGCCGTAGCTGCCGTCCGACAGGTTGGCCCACAGCAGCGCCGCGACGGTCGCGCCCAGCATCAGGGCGCCGCCCACCGTCTCGTCGCGCAGGACCTCCGCGAGGTGGCGGCGATCGCGCTCATCGCCCTCGGAGAAGACGAATCTGGCCATGGTGTGTCCGATCACGGTTTTCCTGTCAACGGGGACCGGCGTGCGGCGGGGACGCGGGGGCTGTCGGTCAGAATCCGATGGTCAGGGCATCGCTGGCGATGTCGATCGACGCGGTGAGTTCGTCGTGATCGACGAAGCCGCGCAGGATCTTCAACTGATACGGCAACCGGACGCTGCCGAGGCCGCCGGTCGTGTCGTCGAACAACTCGCCCACCCGGCGGAGCAGGCCGGAGCGCTGCTCGGCGTCGGCCGCGGCGATCCGACGCTGTGCGGCCACCATCGACAACAGCTCACGCCGCGCCATGGTCGCCCAGATGCGGAAGCCCTTCGCGTCGTGTTCCGGGAAGTACTTGCTGGCGATCAGCGCGTCGGCAGCCGAATCGCCGTAGTCGCCCCGCATCGCGTCGGGGTCGACGGTGCGCAACAGGGCGGCGAGCCGGCGAACCCACGGGACGGTGTCGTCGCGGACGAGGTAGCTGACGGTGACGTGGCCGCCGGGGCGCAGCACCCGGGCCATTTCCGACAGTGCGGTGGACGGGGAGTACCGGTGAAACGACTGGTGGACGACCACCGCGTCGAACTGGCAGGGGTCGAAGGGGAGTGCCTCGGCGCGGGCCGTGATCGTGGGAGCCGGCCCGGCATGTCCGTGTCGCCGGGCGACCGAGGGGTCTCGGTCGACGCAGAACACCTCGTAACCGTGACGGAGCAGGGCGGAGGCCATCGACCTCGGGCCGTCGAGCGTGAGCAGCCGACCGTTCGCTCGCCCGGCCATGTGGTCGAGCGCGGCCGCGGGAAACGTGGTGCGGGTCGGCTCGGCCATGCGCCCCAGGATAGCGACGCGGTTTGTCCACACCCGGTTGCGAACTGGCGAGTTGTCCCCAGGCGGCCGGATTCGTGCCGGGTTCAGCCGTGGGTATCCAGACAGTGAAGGCATGCGGCCAGACCCCTCACGCCCGGCATCGGACGCCGCCACCCACCCCGGTACGGCGCCCCTCGTGATCTCCCGCGACCCGAGGGTGGTCGAGCCGGTGCTGGCAGCCGGAGCCAGCGTCGGCATCGTCCCCGTCGTCACCGATGCAGACGCGGCGGTGATCCGCTCGTGGCGGGAGGCCCCCTGCGTGATCGTGGGCGCCGATCTCGCGGCGATGGTCGCTTCGCTCGGGCTGCCGCGGCGCACCGGGGTCCACGTGGTCGGCGCCGATCCGGACGACCTGGTGGGCTGGTCGGTGCCGCTCGATGCGTCGGTGATCGTGGTCCCGGAGCAGTCGGCCCTGCTGGCGTCCGTCGTCGACGCGCGCAACGACGAGAGTGTCGGCCGGGGACGGCTGGTGCGGGTCGTCGGCGGGTCGGGCGGCCTCGGAGCCAGCACCATCGCCGCGGGCCTGGCCCAGGCGGCCGGACGCCGCTCGCTCGGGGCGGTGGCCGTCGAACTCGACCCGTGCGGTGGTGGCCTCGACCTGTTGTTCGGCGCCGAGACCGTTCCTGGCTGGCGGTGGGACGATCTGCGCGCCGCCGGCGGACGCATCGAGAGTCTTGCGGGTCACCTGCCACACGTGTCGGGTGTCGACGTCCTGGCGATGTCCCGCCCCTCGTTCCCCGGCACCGCCCACCGTCCGCGGCGGAGCGACAATGCTGCGAGGATCGGGGCGTCCGGCGCGCCGCCCGCAAGCGCCGTGCGCAGCGTGATCAGCTCCCTCACGCGCTCCCATCGACTTGTCGTGGTCGACGCGGGACCCGGCCCGGTCACCGTGGGCGACCAGTGGGCGGGCACCCGCACCCTGCTGGTCGTCGGCGCCAGCCCGCGGGGGATCGTCGCCGCGTCCGCCCGGCTCGGGTTGCTGTCCACGGCCGACGTCTCGGTGGTCGTGCGTCGCGGCGTGGGGCGCCTCATCGACGCCGGTTCTGTTGCCGCCGCCATCGGTCGTCCCCTCGCCGGGGTCGTCCACGACGACGCCCGCCTGCCCAGGGCGGAGGCGGCCGGTGACCCGCCCGGACGCGCCCGTGGTCGCTTCCGGCGCGACGTCGAGCGACTGCTCGGCGAGGTGATCGGCGATGACTGACGAACAGATCGAACTGATCCGGATCCGCTTGGCCACGCTGCGACGTGACCTCACTCCCGACGCGGTGGCCGACGTCGCGCGCGACCTGGGTCTGGTCGTGTCCGACGCCCTCGTGCTGTACGCCCTCGAACGACTCCGCCGCACCAGCATCGGCGCGGGTCCGCTCGAGCCGCTGCTGCGCCTTCCAGGGGTCACCGACGTGCTCGTCAACGGCCCGCACGCGGTCTACATCGATCGCGGTCGCGGACTTGAGCTCACCGACGTGAACTTCGCCTCCGATCACGAGGTCCGCCGGCTGGCGGCCCGCCTCGCGGCTTCGGTCGGGCGCCGCATCGACGATGCCAGCCCCTGCGTCGACACGCGGCTGGTCGACGGGACGCGGGTCCATGCGATCCTCTCGGTACTCGCCGATCCGGGCACCTGCTTGTCGCTGCGGATCCCTGCGCGGGGCACCGTCACACTCGACCGATGGGTCGCCACCGGCTCGCTGCACCCCGAACTCGACAGCGTGCTTCGGGCGATCGTGCTGAGGCGTCGCGCCTACCTCGTCAGCGGCGGCACCGGCTCGGGCAAGACCACGCTGCTGGCGGCGCTGCTGAGCCTGGTGCCCGCATCGGAGCGCCTGGTGATCTGCGAGGACTCGCGCGAGCTCGACCCGGACCACCCGCACTGTGTTCGGCTCGAGAGCCGGTTGCCGAACGCGGAGGGAGCCGGCGCCGTCGATCTCACGAGTCTGGTGCGCCAGGCGTTGCGGATGCGCCCCGACCGGCTCATCGTCGGCGAGGTGCGGGGGGCCGAACTGTGCGACCTGCTCGCGGCCCTCAACACCGGACACGAGGGCGGGTGCGGCACCGTGCACGCCAATTCGGTTGCTGACGTGCCGGCGCGGCTCGAGGCCCTGGCGGCCCTCGGCGGCATGGACCGCGCCGCGACCCATGCCCAGGTGGCGGCGGCTCTTGACCTGGTCATTCACGTCGCCCGTCGATCCGACGGCGGGCGCAGGGTTTCCCAGGTGGGCCTCGTCCGGCGCGATGACACGGGCGTCGTGCGGATCGAGGAGGCCGCATCCGTCGATACCGACGGGGGGTTGGTCCATGGCCCCGCATGGTCCGATCTGGAGGAACTCGTGCGATGACCATCACCGCGACATCGAGCCTCGCCGTGCTGTCGGCCGTGGTGTCGGTCGCGCTCATGGTCGGCCGGGCACCGGAGCGGCGGCTGGCCGAGGGGCGCGGTACGCCCCGGCCGCGGCGTCGGTCGCGTGCATGGATGATCGGCCAAGGGGTTGCGCTCGTCGGCCTCACCGGTGCCGTCGTCGTCGGCCTCTCGGCGTCATTGCTCGTCGTTGCCGCGGCAGCGGCGTTGGGGGTCACCGCACACGTGATCCTGACACGTCGTGACGCGCGCATCGCCGCGAATCGGAGCCATGACGTCGCGCGGGCCTGCCGGGTGTTGGCCGCCCAACTGCGGATCGGCCAGGTGCCTTCGGTCGCCCTCAGGTCGGCGGCGCTCGACTGTCCTCCCCTGGAACGCCCTGCCGCCACGCAGGCCATCGGGGGCGACGTGGCGGGGGCACTGCGCGAGGTGGGCCGCGCGCCGGGCTATGACGGGCTCCGCGACCTGGCCATGGCCTGGACGCTGGCCGAACGCAGCGGAGCGCCCATCGCCTACCTCGCGACCCGGGTCAGTGGATCGTTGCGCACGCTCGAGGCCAACCGGGCGGCGGTCTCGGCCGAACTCGCCGCCCCCCGAGCCAGCGGTCGCCTCCTCGCGGCACTACCGGCACTCGGGCTGGCGATGGGAAC
This sequence comes from Propionibacteriaceae bacterium, assembly GCA_027346035.1. Classification (GTDB taxonomy): domain Bacteria; phylum Actinomycetota; class Actinomycetes; order Propionibacteriales; family Propionibacteriaceae; genus JAJYQH01. Next base: position 1,115 of record DAIESZ010000228.1, on the reverse strand, counting down.
TGTCACCGGCGGCGATCCACTGCGGTTCCTGCTCACCAGCCTGCCCGGTCGTGCCTGTGTCCTGGGGGGAGTGCTGCTCGCGAGCGCTGGCGTGCTGTGGACCGAGCACCTCGCAGACAGAGCCGCGCGATGAGTTCCGCCGTCGCGGTCGGGGCGGCCATCGTGGTGGCCTGGCTGCTGGTCGGGAGTCCGCGGGCCCAGCGTCATCGGCTGGCCGTGGCACCCGCTCGTCCGCGATGGGTGGTCCAGTGGTCGGGCCGGCGCCTCGTGGCGGGTGCGACCGCCGGACTCGTCGGATGGCTCATCGGGGAACTGGTGTTCGCGGATCGGGCCCTCATCCTCGCGGCGGCCTGCGCCGGCCTGGGGTTCTGGTGGTTCGGCCGGCTCGAACCTCGCCGTGTCCGCAGCCGGCAGGTGGCCGCGGCGGAAGGCCTGCCGATCACCCTCGAGATGCTGGCGGCCTGCGTCGAGGCCGGTGCGCCCCTCCGCGGCGCCGTGCGGCAGGTGTCCGATCTCGCCCCAGAAGGGACCTCCGGCACATTGGCGCGGCTCGACGCGGCGGTGCGGCTCGGGGTCGACGAGGCGACGGCGTGGCGTGGGCTCGTCGACGATCCGTTATGGGGGGCGATCGCGCGTGACCTGGTGAGGAGCATCGAGACGGGGGTTCCGGCCCGCGAGGTGCTCCAGGAGCACGCCGCCGAGATCAGGACCGCGGGGCACGATGCCAGGCTGACGCGCGCCCGGGCGGTCGGTGTCAGTTCGACGCTGCCGTTGATGCTGTGCTTCCTCCCCGCGTTCCTCCTGCTGGGGGTGGTCCCCATCGTCGAGGGCCTGATCCCCCAACTGCCGTGACAAGTGGTCCGCGGGTTCCCGTCGGGCGGAACCGGCAGACGCACTCACCCCTGGCCGGTCGTTCCCGGCTTCCGGCGATAGGACCCGCCCACGCGCTCGATGGTGCTGAGCAGGTGCTCGTCGATGAGCGCCACGGCGTCGGTCGCGGCGGCCAGCCCGTCCCGGTCTGTCCACCGGGCGACTCCCGCCTGACCGACGCAGCCAGACCCCGTCGAGGCCGTGACGATGAGATAAGTGCGGCCGGTCCGGATCCTGGTTCCGAC
>DAIESZ010000225.1 GCA_027346035.1 Propionibacteriaceae bacterium | reverse complement strand
GGGGCGATCTCGACACGGCGCGTCGGATGTTGTCCCGTCTGCCCGACAGCAATCCCACGGTCCGCCGACTCACCTCGGGCGGGCGACAACTCATCGAGGCGATCGACGCCTGGCAGAGCGGGGGGCTCGCGAACGATGAGTGGGCGCCCGGGGACGACACCTCGGACGACGACTACGAGCCCGTGGTCTCGCTCCTGGGTGACAACCTGCCCGGCACCGCGGCCCTCGCGGGCGCGGCGGTCTCGGCCGACACGTCCCACTGGTGGTCGCCCGGGCAGCTGGCCTTCACGACCCGGCAGGCCGTGCAGGCGGCGGCCGCGGCCGCCCTGGCCACCGGGTTCGGCGAGTTGCTGTCCCACCAGCGCTACTACTGGGCCGCCATCGCCGCGTTCGTCACCTTCGCCGGCACCTCCACCGCGACCGAGACCGTGCGCAAGGCGCTGGCCAGGACCGTCGGGACGCTGTTCGGCCTCGTCGTGGCCCTGCTGCTGGCGCAGGCGAGCCAGGGCGACCCAGCCCTGACGATCACCGTGGGCCTCGTGTGCATCTTCGGCGCGTTCTACCTGCAGCCGCTGTCGTACGCGGCCATGACGTTCTTCATCACGATCGTGCTCGGTGAGCTGTACGTGATGATGCGGCTGTTCAGCGACGCGATCATGGTGTTGCGGCTCGAGGAGACCGCGGTCGGCGCGGCCGCCGGCATCATCGCCTCGTTCCTCGTGCTGCCGGTGCCCGCCGTGGCCACCGCCAGGGTGGCGCGCACCCGTCTGCTCGAGCAGGTCGCCGTGCTCATGGACGCCTGCGCGGACCGCCTGGGTGGCCTCGAGTCCGACGTCGACCCCCTGACCGCGATGATCCAGGTCAGTGACGCCGCGCGGCAGGTGTCGAGCACCCGCTCGTCGCCGCTGCGCCCGCTGAGCATCGGCGCGCCGAGCCCCCGGCAACAGCACTACACGACGATGCTGGTCGGGTCGGCCGCCGCGGCCCGGGCCGTGGCACAGTGGCTGCTCGCCCACCCCCACATGGTGCTGCCCGCCCCCGCGGAGGGCTGCCGCGTGCTCGCCGACGAGTGCCGCCGGCTCGCCTCACTGGACAGCCTGCTGCACCCGCCGCGGGATTCGACCCCCGTGGCCGGTCCTGACGACCAGGTGCAACTGCTCCTGGGCGCCGACGATCCGGGGCCACCGGCGGTGCTCGCCGCTCGCCTGCGGCGTCTCGGGGACGCGCTGGCGTTGCTCACCCCGCGCGGACGGCTGGAGTGACGGCCCGCGGGTGCCCGTCAGAGCGCGGCGCGCAACTCGTCGACCCGGTTGGTGAGTTCCCAGGTCATGCCGGGCAGCGTCCGTCCGAAGTGCCCGTAGGCCGTGAAGGCCGAATAGCGGGTGTTGAGCAGGTCGAGGTCACGCACGATCGCGCCGGGACGCAGGTCGAACACCTCGAGCACCGCGCGCTGGATGTCCTCCTCCGGCACGACCGCCGTGCCGAACGTGTCGACGTAGAAGCCCACCGGGTGGGCCATCCCGATCGCGTAGGCCACCTGCACCTCGCAGCGATCGGCCAATCCGGCGGCCACGACGTTCTTGGCCACCCAGCGCATGGCGTAGGACGCCGACCGGTCGACCTTCGAGGGGTCCTTCCCCGAGAACGCCCCGCCACCATGACGGGCCATGCCGCCGTAGGTGTCGACGATGATCTTGCGCCCGGTGACGCCGGCGTCGCCCATCGGACCACCGATGACGAACTTGCCGGTGGGGTTGACGTGCACCGACAGCCCATCGTGAGCGATGTCGAAGGTCTCCAGCACGGGGTCGATGACATGCCGGCGGATGTCGGGCGTGATGGTGCGCTCGACCGACACGCCCTCGGCGTGTTGGGTGGACACCACGATCGTGTCGAGCCGCACGGGCCGGTTGTCGCGGTCGTACTCGACGGTCACCTGGGTCTTGCCGTCGGGACGCAGGTAGTCGAGCGTGCCGTCGCGGCGCACCGCGGTCAGCCGCTCGGCCAGCCGGTGGGCCAGGTGGATCGGCAGGGGCATCAGGGCGTCGGTCTCGGTGCTGGCGTAGCCGAACATCAGGCCCTGGTCTCCGGCCCCCTGCATGTCGAGCGAGTCCCCCGAGCCCTCCCGGTTCTCGAGCGCCTTGTCGACGCCCTGGGCGATGTCGGGCGACTGCGTGCCGATCGCGACCGTGACCCCGCACGACGCGCCGTCGAAGCTCTTGGCCGATGAGTCGTAGCCGATGTCGAGGATCTTGCGGCGCGCGATGCCCGCGATGTCGGCGTAGGCATCGGTGGTCACCTCGCCGGCCACGACGACCAGTCCGGTGGTGACCAGGGTCTCGACCGCCACCCGTGAGCTGGGATCCTGCTGCAGCATCTCGTCGAGCACCGCGTCGGAGATCGCATCGGCGACCTTGTCGGGGTGTCCCTCGGTGACCGACTCGGAGGTGAACAACCTGCTCATGACCTGGCTCCTGGCGGGGTGTGACGATGGGTGACGTGGGGCTGTCCCGCCCCCGGACATACCAACGCGCCGGCGGCGTCCACCGGACGTCCGCTCGGCGCGAGGCAGGACCGCGATGCGTGCCGCGGGCACGCATCGGTGCGGCTGATGGGGGTCAGGCGGGTCCGAGGTCGCCGAACGGGTCGGTGAAGTTGAAGTCGGGCTCGGCGGCAGCCTGAGCGCGCGCGACGGCCTCGGCCTCGGGATCGATCTGGGTCACCTCGAGCAGGCCCGCCTGAATCTCGCGCAGCGCGATCGACAGCGCCTTCTCCTGCACGTCGGTGCTCACCAGCGGCCCCACATTCTCGAGCAGGCCCTCTCCGAGCTGCGAGTAGTAGGCGTTGATCTGGCGGGCCCGCTTGGCGGCGAACAACACCAACCGGTACTTCGAGTCGACCTGCTCGAGGAGCTCGTCGATCGGAGGATTGGTGATGCCCTCACCGACAGGAGACGTGGTTTTGCTCATCTGGTGCGCCTTCGTTCAGCAGTCTGATGATCGGATGCGATGCCGGGAGGGATGAAACTGTTCCCGCATCGCGGTCATGTCCTCGGCCCGCCCCTGCAGGACGCCGTGTGCACCACCTCGGTGGCGCTGGGCCCGCGGGACCCACCAGGGTCACAGACCAAGTAAGCCTACCAGTTCGTCAACGGTGCGATCGACGTCGCGGTTGACCACGACGTGGTCGAACTCCGCGGCCGCCGCCAACTCGTCTCGGGCCGTCTCGAGTCGGCGGGCCTGCTGCGCGGCGGACTCGGTGCCGCGTCCGACAAGGCGGTGCACGAGCTCGCCCCACGACGGGGGCGTGAGGAAAACGAACTGCGCGTGCGGCAGCGTGGAGCGCACCTGCCGGGCCCCCTGGAGGTCGATCTCGAGCACCACCGGCCTGCCGGCGGCGACCGCATCGTCGACCGGACGGCGGGGCGTGCCGTACCTCGCGGAGCCGTGGACCACGGCCCATTCGAGTAGGCCGTTGTCGACGATCAGCCGATCGAACTCGTGGTCGTCGATGAACCAGTAGTGGACGCCGTCGAGTTCACCGGGACGGGGCTGGCGGGTCGTCACCGAAACCGACACGAAGACCTCCGGGTGCCGGTGGCGCAACCGGCTCACCACGGTTCCCTTGCCAACCGCGGTCGGTCCGGAGATCACGGTGACCAGGCTGTGCACGCCACGGGACACCCGGGGGGCCGGCAGTGGCGGCTCGCCCGGATCCCGATCGACCACGGCTCGTTCACCCGACATCGCACCGACCCTAGCGGACGCCGCGAGGCCGTGCCCGCCGGGCACCCGCGGCGAATCGGCGACGGGTCAGGCGAACTCGGCCTTGAGGCCGGCAACCTGGTGGCGTCCGAGCCCCCGCACCCTGCGGTTCGGGGCGATTTCGAGTCGTTCCATGATCTCGGCGGCCCGCTTCTCGCCGACGCGCGGAAGCGCCTTCAGCAGGTCGACCACCTTGACGTGAGCGAGAACATCGTCGGCCGCCGCCCGATCGAGCGCCTGGCCGAGAGTCAGCGCACCGGAACGCACCTGCTCCTTCAGGTCGGCCCGGGCCCGCCGGGCCTCCGTGGCGGCCTTGCGTGCGGCCTGCAACTGCTCCGGAGACAGTGTTGGGATAGGCATCTTCGACACTCCGTTCGATCGTGACGGCAGAACCCGTGCACCACTACGTCATCAAAGCTAACGCGCGTCGAGCGGATCTGGGCCGAAATCACCGCATGACTTGTGGTGTTTCGCCCGATCCACGGGCGTTGATCAGCTTGTCACATGGGCGTCAGCAGGCGATCAGGAGGCCAGCAGACGTGTCACACGCTCCGCGAGCGCCGCGGCGTCGGGACCGGCGTTGAGCACGTCCCGGCTCACCGACGGCAGCACGCGGGCCACCGCCGGACCGAACGCGGCCCGCACGCCGTCCATCGTCCCGCCCTGCGCGCCGATACCCGGCACCAGCAGCGACCCGGTGACCGCGCCCGGGTCGCAGCCCAGATCGCGGTGGGTGGCACCGAGGACCAGGCCCACATGGTCGAGCCCGGTGCGGATGTTCTCGGCCTGCGCCTCGTCGATGATCCGTTGGCTGACCGGACGCCCGTCGGCGTCGGCCGACAGCTGGACGCCGTGGCCCTCCGGATTCGACGTCCGGGCCAGCACGTACACTCCGCGACCGGTGGCGGCAGCAACGTCGAGGGCCGGACGCAGCGACTCGAAGCCGAGGAACGGGGACAGAGTCATGGCGTCGGCCCGCAGGGGCGACCCGTCGGACAGCCAGGCCCGCGCGTACCCGGCCATCGTCGAGCCGATGTCTCCCCGTTTGGCGTCGGCGATCGACAGCGCCCCGGCCCCGCGGATGTCGGCGAGTACGCGCTCGAGCACCGCCAGCCCGGCCGCGCCGTAGCTCTCGAAGAACGCCACCTGGGGCTTGAACACCGCCACGCGGTCGCCGATCGCCTCGACCAGGCCCCGGGCGAAGCGTTCCAGGCCGTCCACGTCGTCGCCGAGGCCCCAGCGGGCCAGCAGCGGCGGGTGGGGGTCGATGCCCACGCACAGGGCGCCGCGTTGGGCGGTGAGGCGGTCGAGCCGCTTCCTGAAGGGTGTCGGTGCGTCCGTGATGGTCATCGGTCCTCCTCGTCGTGCAGCGCGAGCCGGTTGATGCCCCGGATCAACGCGGGCCCGGCGTAGATGAAACCCGTATACACCTGAACCAGGGATGCGCCGGCGTCGAACATGGCTCCGGCGTCCGCGGGCGTCATGATCCCCCCGACGCCGATGATCGGCAGGTCGGTCAGGCTCGCCAACCGGCCCACGACCCGCAGTGCCCTCGCCGTGAGCGGAGCGCCCGACAGTCCGCCGACCTCGCCGGCCCGGGCCAGGTCGACCTGGTCGAGCCCGTCGCGGGCGAGGGTCGTGTTCGTCGCGATCAGTCCCGAAACGCCCGTGTCCTGCACGGCCCCGACCAGGTCCTCGAGGGCGTCCGGGCCGAGGTCCGGCGCGACCTTGACGAACACCGGCGTCGGGTCGGTGGGGTTCAGCGTCCGCGCCTCCCCCACCAGATCGGCCGTGAGTCCGCGCAGGGTGTCGGCGTCCTGGAGAGTTCGCAGGCCGGGGGTGTTGGGACTCGACACGTTGATCGCCACGTAATCGGCCAGCCCGTGGAGGCGCCGCAGGCAGGCGAGATAGTCCTCGCCCGCCCGGTCGAGCGGGGTCGTGCGGTTCTTGCCGATGGAGACGCCGACGACCGTGCCGAGGGTGAGCCGGCCGCGCCGCACCCCCCACTCCTCGAGCCGCCGCGACATCGCCTCGACCCCGTCGTTGTTGAACCCCATCCGGTTGATGATGGCCGCGGACGCCGGCAGCCGGAACAGTCGTGGCTTGTCGTTTCCGGGTTGCGGGCGTGGCGTCACGGTGCCGAGCTCGACGTGGCCGACGCCGAGGCCGGCCCACGCGGGGGCGGCGATCCCGTCCTTGTCGAGCCCCGCGGCGATGCCGACCCGGTTGGGGAACCGGATGCCGGCCACGGTCACCGGATGCGGCGCCGGGGCGGTGTAGCCCCGCAGCGTCCGCGTCAGCGGTGCCGGTGTCCGTGCGAGCAGGCGGATCATCCGTTCGTGGGCGACCTCGGGGTCGCCGCCACCGACGCGGAACAACACCGGGCGGATCAGCTCCTGATACCCGGCCGTGCCGCCCCGGGTGATCAGGTCCGGTCCGCGCCCGTGCACCGGCGTCACCCGGCGATCGAGCGCAGGGCGGCCTCGGTGTCCTTCGCCCACTCCTGCAGCGGCTTGACCCCGATCGAGCCACTGCGGAGCGCCTCGATCCCCTGGACGGCGGCGGTGAGCGCCTGCACGGTCGTGATGCACGGCACCTGCCGCAACACCGACGCCGTGCGGATCTCATACCCGTCGGCGCGGGGACTCCCGCCCGGCGTGACCCCTTGGGGCGTGTTGAACACGAGGTCGATCTCGCCGTCGAGGATCAGGTCGACGATCGTCGGCTCGCCGTGGGGGCCGCGTCCCTGGGAGTACTTGCGCACCGGGATCACCTCGACGCCGTGCCGTGCCAGCACCGAGGCGGTGCCCTCGGTGGCGTGGATGGTGAACCCGAGGTCGGCGAGCCGCTTGACCGGGTAGATGGCGTGCCGCTTGTCGCGGTTGGCGACCGCGACGAACACCGAGCCGGCGGTCGGCAGCGAACCGAACGCCCCGGCCTGCGACTTGGCGAACGCCGTGCCGAAGTGGGCGTCGAGGCCCATGACCTCGCCGGTCGAACGCATCTCGGGTCCGAGCACGGTGTCGATGCCATGTCCCTCGGGGGTGCGGAACCGGTTGAACGGCATGACCGCTTCCTTCACCGCGATCGGCGAGCCCTTCCACGTGTAGGCGCCGTCGACGCCCGTTCGCAGGATGCCGCGCTCCCGCAGTTCGGCGATCGGGACGCCCATCATGATCAGCGTCGCGGCCTTGGCGAGCTGGGTGTCGGTGGCCTTCGACACGAACGGCACCGTGCGCGAGGCACGCGGGTTCGCCTCGAGCACGTAGAGCGTGTCGCCGGCGAGGGCGTACTGGATGTTGATCAGCCCCCGGACGCCGACGCCCTCGGCGATCACCGCCGTGGAATGCCGGATCTTGTCGATGACCTCGGTGCCGAGGGTGATCGGGGGCAGCGCGCAGGCCGAGTCGCCCGAGTGGATGCCCGCCTCCTCGATGTGCTCCATCACGCCGCCGAGGTAGAGGTCCCGCCCGTCGTACAGGGCGTCGACGTCGATTTCGACCGCGTCGTCGAGGAACCGGTCGACCAGCACCGGTGACGTGGGGCTGATCAGCGTGGACTGCTCGATGTAGCGGGCGAGGGACACCTCGTCGTAGACGATCTCCATGCCGCGCCCTCCGAGCACGTAGCTCGGACGCACCAGCACGGGGTAGCCGATCTCGTCGGCGACCTCCTTGGCCTGGGTGAAGCTCTCGGCCATGCCGTGCTTGGGCGCCGGGAGCCCGCCCCGTGCCAGGACGGCCCCGAACGCGCCGCGCTCCTCGGCGAGGTGGATCGCCTCGGGTGAGGTGCCGACGATCGTGACCCCGGCGTCCTTGAGCTGCTGCGCCAGTTTCAGGGGGGTTTGGCCGCCCAGCTGCACGATGATCCCGGCGACGGGACCGGCCTGCTGCTCGGCGTGGTAGACCTCGAGCACGTCCTCGAGGGTCAACGGCTCGAAGTAGAGCCGATCGGAGGTGTCGTAGTCGGTCGAGACGGTCTCGGGGTTGCAGTTGACCATCACCGACTCGTAGCCGGCTTCGGAGAGCGCCATCGCGGCGTGCACGCACGAATAGTCGAACTCGATGCCCTGCCCGATCCGGTTGGGGCCCGAGCCGAGGATCAGCACCGCCGGACGCTCGCGCGGCGCCACCTCGGTCTCCTCGTCGTAGGACGAGTAGTGGTAGGGGGTGCTGGCCGCGAACTCGGCGGCACACGTGTCGACGGTCTTGTACACCGGCCGGACGCCGAGGGCCCACCGGACGCCGCGCACGACATCGGTGGACAGGTGCCGGGCCTCGGCGATCTGCGCGTCGGAGACGCCGTGACGCTTGGCGTGCCGCAGCAGTTCAGGGGTCAGTTCCGGCGCGTCACCGAGTTCGGCCGCGAGGTCGGCCAGCAGCGCCAACTGGTCGACAAACCACGGATCGATCCTGGTGCGCTCATGCACCTGCTCGGGGGTGGCGCCGGCCCGCAGGGCCAGGAACACCGACCCGAGGCGGCCGTCGTGGGGACGCTCCGCCTCGGCCAGCAGGTCCTCAACGCTGCGCCCGTCGAGCGGCCCGAAGTGGAAGGGCGCCCGCGGATCCTCGAGGGAGCGCAGCGCCTTGCCCAGCGCCTCGGTGAAGTTGCGACCGATCGCCATCGCCTCGCCGACCGACTTCATGTGGGTGGTCAGTGTGGAGTCGGCCGCGGGGAACTTCTCGAACGCGAAGCGCGGCACCTTGACGACGATGTAGTCGAGGGTCGGCTCGAAGCTTGCCGGTGTCTCGGCGGTGATGTCGTTGGGAATCTCGTCGAGGGTGTAGCCGACGGCGACCTTCGCGGCGATCTTGGCGATCGGGAAACCGGTGGCCTTCGACGCGAGCGCCGAGCTGCGCGAGACGCGGGGGTTCATCTCGATGACGATCATCCGACCGTCGACCGGGTTGATCGCGAACTGGATGTTGCAGCCACCGGTGTCGACCCCGACCGCGCGGATGATCGCGATGCCCACGTCGCGCATGAACTGATACTCGCGATCGGTGAGCGTGAGCGCCGGCGCGACGGTGATCGAGTCGCCCGTGTGCACGCCTATCGGGTCGACGTTCTCGATCGAGCAGACGATGACCACGTTGTCGGCCTTGTCCCGCATCAGTTCGAGCTCGTACTCCTTCCACCCGAGGATCGACTCCTCGATCAGCACCTCGGTGACCGGCGACGCCGACAGGACGAGGCTGGCGATCCGGCGCAGGTCGTCGGGGGTGTGGGCGAAGCCGCCACCCGCGCCACCCATCGTGAAGCTCGGCCGCACCACGAGCGGGTACCCGAGCTCCTCGGCGGTCTCCATGACCTCCTCGAGGGTGTGGCAGGTGCGCGAGCGCGCGACCTCGGCGACGCCGCCGGCGACGTCGAGGCTCTCCACGATCTCCTTGAACTTCTCCCGGTCCTCCCCCTTGCGGATCGCGTCGACCGTGGCGCCGATGAGCTCGACGCCGTACTTCTCGAGCACGCCGCCGTCGTAGAGGGCGACCGCGGCGTTGAGGGCGGTCTGCCCGCCGAGGGTGGCGAGCAGGGCGTCCGGACGCTCGCGGGCGATGAACTTCTCGACGAATTCGGGGGTGATCGGCTCGATGTAGGTGGCGTCGGCGAACTCGGGGTCGGTCATGATCGTTGCCGGGTTCGAGTTCAGCAGGATGACCCGGAACCCCTCCTGGCGCAGCACGCGGCAGGCCTGGGTACCGGAGTAGTCGAACTCGGCGGCCTGGCCGATGACGATCGGACCGGATCCGATGACCAGGATCGAGGAGATGTCGGTGCGGCGTGGCATCAGGCCTCCTTCGGGGCGTCGGGGGCGCTGGCGCTCGCGTCTCGATGAGCCAGCATCACGTCACAGAAGCGGTCGAACAGGTAGTTGGCGTCGTGGGGGCCGGCGGCGGCCTCCGGGTGGTATTGGACCGAGAAGGCGACGACGCGGTCGTCGCGACGCAGTTCGAGTCCCTCGACGACGTCGTCGTTGAGGCACACGTGGCTGACGCTCACCTCGCCCCACGGTGTGGAGGTCACCCCGTCGAGGGGCGCGGAGACCGCGAACCCGTGGTTGTGGGCGGTGATCTCGACCTTTCCGGTGTGCCGGTCGAGCACCGGCTGGTTGATCCCCCGGTGCCCGTAGCCCAGCTTGTAGGTGCCAAAACCCAGCGCGTGGCCCAGCAGCTGGTTGCCGAAGCAGATGCCGAAGAACGGCACCGAGCGCGCCAGGACCCCGCGCAGCAGCTCGATCTGGGCCAGCGCCGTCGCCGGGTCACCCGGGCCGTTGGAGAAGAACACGCCGTCAGGGGCGATCGCGCGGATCTCGTCGATGGTGGTGTCGGCCGGCAGCACGTGCACCTCGATCCCGCGGGCGGCCATCTGGTGGGGGGTCATCGCCTTGATCCCCAGATCGACCGCGGCGACCGTGAACCGCTTGGCGCCCTCCGCAGGCACCACCTGGGCGGAGCTGACGGTCACGTCACCGACGAGATCGGCTCCCACCATGCCGGGGCTGGCGCGCACCTTGTCGAGCAGCGCCTCGACGTCGGTGGACACCGAACTGATCCCGACCCGCATCGCCCCGCGCTCGCGCAGGTGCCGGGTCAGGGCGCGGGTGTCGATGTCCTGGATCCCGACGATGCCCTGGACGACGAGCTCCTCGTCGAGGCTGCGCCGGGAACGCCAGTTCGACGGACGCCGGGCCGGATCGCGCACGACGTAGCCGGCGACCCAGATGCGGCGCGACTCGTCGTCCTCGTCGTTCCATCCGGTATTGCCGATGTGCGGCGCGGTGGCGACGACCACCTGGCGGTGGTAGCTCGGATCGGTGAGTGTCTCCTGGTAACCGGTCATGCCCGTGGAGAACACGGCCTCTCCGAAGGTCTCCCCCGTCGCCCCGAAGGACAGACCATGGAAAGCCCGGCCGTCCTCGAGCACGAGGATCGCCGGGACGGGATCGGGAATGCGAAAATCGCTGGTAGTCGGGGTGGGTGCTGGGGTCATGACCGTCCTTTCCCGCGCGGGGCGGCAGGCATCCGGGACTACATCCTCGGTGAGATTACCAGGGTTCGGTCCCGGGCCCCGCGCCCGCAGCGGCGGTGGGCAGCGGCCCCCGATCGGCCGTTCCGGCGATGGTTAGTCTTGCTGCATGGCGTTCCGCAGCCGGCGATTCGAGCCCGTGCCCCCGTCCGAGCGTCGACGCCGGTCCCGGCGGGCGGCCCGGCTGCTGGTGCGGCACGACTCCGGCGTCCTGCTGTTCCGTGACACCGATCCCGGCGTTCCCGGCGCCACCTGGTGGACCACCCCGGGCGGCGGCGTGGACGCCGGTGAGACCTGGTTCGAGGCGGCGCTGCGTGAGTTGCGGGAGGAGACCGGTTTCGTCTGCCCCTCCGACGGGCTCATCGGACCCATCGCCGAACGACGGGTCGTGCACGGTTACAGCGACCAGATCACCGAACAGCACGAGTTGTTCTTCGAGGTGTGGATCTCCGACTCCCAACGCTCCGCCGGGATCAGCACCGACGGGTTCACCGAGGGGGAACGCCTCACCCTGGTCGAGCATCGGTGGGTCACCGTCGACGACCTGCCCGGCCTCACCGTGTGGCCCTCGAACCTCGCCCGCCTGCTTGAGCGCGGTGACGTCCCGATGCTGCAGCTCGGCTCGGTCGAGGAGTCGACGGTGCCGGTCAGCGATTCCGGCGCAACGCCTCGCGGATGTTGACCCGCGAGGTGTAGCTGATCGAACCGGTCTGGAACAGCCGGACCCCGACCCGCAGCATCACGGTGGACATCACCGCCAGGACGACGACGACGATCGCCGCCTCGTACCACGACAGCGTGCCCAGGGCGTTGCGTAGCAGCGCGGTCACCGGGGCCGTGAGCGGGAAGTAGGTGAACACCGTGGGCAGCAGCGCGTGCGGCTCGTTGACGACCAGCTGCACCGCGTACAGCGGGACGAACATGGTGACCACCACGGCGCTGAACGCGCCGCTGGCGTCGCGGATGGTCGGCATCACCGCGCCGATCGCCACGAGGAACCCGGCGAACATGGCGAAGGAGAACAAGAAGATGACGAACCCGAAGCCGATGCGAAGCGGATCGATGGGGATGTCGGACAGGGACAGGCCCGGGATGTGCACCGTGCCGGGAGCCACGAGGCGGGCGATGAGCACCGGGAGGCTGAACACGAGCGCCTGCAGGATCCCGACCCCCACGAGGGCGATGACCTTGCCGATGATCAGGGTCGTGGGGCTCATCGTGGTGAGGATCATCTCGCTCACCCGGTTCTGCTTCTCCTCGAGGGTGACGTTGAGCATCTGCTGACCGAGCATCACGATCGACAGGTAGAACAGCACGAGGAAGATGCCCGGCAGGACCACACTGGCGAACCCGCTGACCGCGGCGCCCTTGTTGTAGATCGTCGAGGTGACCTGCGCTCCGGACGCGGCCAGCCGGGCCAGCCGCGGATCGCCGATCTTCTGCGCCACCGCCGCCCTGACCAGCGCCTGGGCGACCGAGTCGTAGCGGGAGTTGCCGATCAGACCGACATCCTCGCCGTAGACCTGCACGGGAGCCGTCCCCACGTCGGCGGGGATGTCGAAGAACGCCGGCAGCGTTCCCGCCCGCACGGCGGCGACGGCGGTGGCCGGGTCGGTGGTCGGGGTGACGCCGAACGCCTTCGCGAGCTGCGGCGTGACCAGCCCGGACGCGTCGTGGTATTGGAACGCGAACGCGGTGCTTGTCGCGGTCGGGTTCTGGGAGCGGGAGCTGATGGTCGTGAGGGTGACCACCAGCGCCAGCAGCAGCGGGATGCTCAGCGACATCACCCAGAACCGGCGCTTGGTGACCGTACGCAGGAACTCGAAGGTCACGACCGTTCGGAAGTTGTGCCCCCCCATGGCTCACGCCTCCTTCACGGCGTCGGCACCGTAGACACGGAGGAAGACTTCCTCCATCGAGATCCTGGTGAGGTCGTAGCTGCGGATCCGCACCCCGGCGTCCAGCAGGTCGCGCAGTACCTGGTCGGGGTCGGTGTCCTCGCCGAAGTCGAGTTCGGCGTAGTTGCGCTCGTGCACGACCGGCGTGTACAGCTCGGACGCCGGCAGGTCGCCGATGAACTCCAGGCGGATCCGGCGACCGCCGTACTTGTCCTGCACCTCCGGGATGGTCCCGTACGCCTCCGCCCGGCCGTCCTTGAGGAGCAGGATGCGATCGCAGAGCCGCTCCACCTCGTCCATCTGGTGGCTGATGAACACGATCGTCGACCCCCTCGCCTTCTGGCGGTCGAGGAGGTCCAGCAACAACCTGCGGGTGACCGGGTCGAAGCCCTTGGTCGGTTCGTCGAGGATGAGGATCGCCGGGTCGTTCATGATCGTGACGCCCAACTGCACCTTCTGCTGCTGACCGCCCGACAGCTTGTCCAGACGCACCCGCGCCTTGTCCGGCAGGCCCACCTCGGTGAGATAGCGCATCGACCACGCCTGGGCGTCCCGCCGGGACAGGCCCTTGAGCCGCCCGAAGTAGGTCATCAGGTCGATGACCGATTCCTTCTGGTACAGGCCCCGCTCCTCGGGCAGGTAACCGAGGCGTGCCGACTGGCTGGGGTTGAACGGGTGGCCCTCGATGTTCAGGCTGCCGCCGGTGGGCTGGTAGATGTCGAGCAGGGCACGGATTGTCGTGGTCTTGCCCGATCCGTTCGACCCGAGCAGCCCGAACGTCTCGCCCTCGAGCACGTCGAAGCTCAGGTGGTCGATGACCGTGAGATCGCCGAAGCGCATGGAGAAGTCGCGGACCTCGATGATCGCACCCATGTGAACCTCTCCACGCGCCGAACGTCCTGCCCAGGGTTCAGCCAACCATACGGCCGGGCAGCGTCACGACGACACGTCGGGGTGACGGCCTCCGGCGGCTGGTAGAACAGGGGCAGCAGCCCCACGAGGGGTTTCGCGGCGACGACGACGGCTGCACGTGGGCCGGCAGGCGACGTCGCCGGCCACCGGCACCGCCCGAGGAGGCACCAGCCATGCTCGCCGCCGTACTCCATGCCCCCCGTGACCTGCGCCTCGAGCAGGTCCCGACGCCCGAGCCGGGCCCCGGCGAGGTCGTGCTCGACATCGAGGCCACCACGCTGTGCGGCACCGACCTGCGGCTCATCTCGGGTGCCAAGACATCCGGAGTCCGGCCCGGCGTCGTGATGGGTCACGAAATCGCCGGCCGGGTGGCCGCCGTCGGCGAGGGGGTGTCCGGGGTGAGGGTCGGCGAGCAGGCCACCGTGTCGATCGTCGTGTCGTGCCACCGGTGTCATGCCTGCCTCAACGACCGGGAACACCTGTGCGAGAACCTGCGCCTCGTCGGGTACGGGATCGACGGCGGCTTCGCCGAACGGATGCTGGTTCCCGCCGACGCCGTGGCGTCCGGCAACCTCATCGTCACCCCCCATGAGATCCCGGCCACGACCCTCGCCCTCGCGGAGCCACTGTCCTGCGTCCTCAACGGCGCGCGGCAGGTCCGGGTGCAGCCCGGTGAGACCGTGGTCGTGCTGGGCGCCGGCCCGATCGGCCTGCTGCACGCTCAGCTGGCCCGGGTGGCGGGCGCGGCGCAGGTCATCGTCACGAACCGCTCCGCGCACCGCCGCGAACTTGCGCTCCGGCTCGGCGCCACCGGGGCCCTCGACCCGGCGGCCGAGGACGTCAGGGCGGTGGTGCTCGATTCCACCGGCGGGCGCGGCGCCGACGTCGTGATCGTGGCGGTGGGTGCCGCCGAACTCGCCGGTCAGGCCCTCGCCCTGGCCGGTATCGGCGGCCGGGTGAGCTACTTCGCGGGGTTCCCCAAGGGCACCACCGCCGAGGTCGACGTCAACCTGATCCACTACAACGAGCTGATCGTCACCGGCGGCTCGAACGCCCGGAGAGCCGACGTGGTGCGCGCGGTCGACCTGCTCTCGGCAGGGGTCATCGACGCCGAGTCGCTGGTCACGAACCGGGTACCCCTGTCGCGCTTCGAGGAGGCGATCGCCCTCACGTCGGGGCGCACCGGCGTCAAGACGGCGGTCGT
>DAIESZ010000220.1 GCA_027346035.1 Propionibacteriaceae bacterium | reverse complement strand
TCTCGAGTCCCCGGTTCATCGGTCCGGGGTGGCAGATGGCGGCGGTGTCCTTCATCCGCGCCATCCGGGTCGGAGTGAGCCCCCAGCCGGCGATGTATTCGCGTTCGCTGGGGAAGTAGCCCGAGGTCATCCGCTCGCGCTGCACGCGCAGCATCATGACGATGTCGGCCTCGGGTAACATCGCGTCGAAGTCGTTGGTCACCTCGACCGGCCAGGACGCCGCACCGGACGGCATGAGTGTCGGTGGTGCGCAGATGATCGTCCGGGCGCCGAGCGTCTGCAGCAGCAGGACGTTGCTGCGGACCACTCGCGAGTGCAGCAGGTCACCCGTGATCAGCACGGTGCGACCAGTGAACGGCCGGTCACCGGGTTGGACTCCGAGTGCGTCGCGGAAGTGCCGGCGCATCGTGTACGCGTCGAGCAGCGCCTGAGTGGGATGCTCGTGCTGGCCGTCGCCGGCGTTGATCACCGACGCCCGAACCCATCCGGCTGCCTGGTGGACGGTCCCGGACCCCGAGTGGCGGATGACGAACGCGTCGACCCCCATCGCGTCGAGGGTGCGCATCGTGTCCTTCATCGACTCGCCCTTGCTCACCGACGAGCCCTTGGCCGAGATGTTGATGGTGTCGGCCGACAGCCACTTGCCGGCGAGTTCGAATGAGGTGCGGGTGCGGGTCGAGTCCTCGAAGAACATGTTGATGATCGTGCGGCCCCGCAGCGCCGGCAGCTTCTTGATCGAACGCGACTGCACGTCGTGCATCTGTTCTGCGAGGTCGAGCAGGCTCATCACCTCGTCGAGGCTCAGGTCGGCGGCGCTCAGAAGATGCTTCACCGGTTCTCCTCGCGGTCGGTGGTGGTGGGTTCGGCGGGCGCGCCGCCGAGGCGCACCTCGTCGACGCCGTCGATCTCGCGCAGGAGGACGCTGACGTGCTCGTCGGCGGCCGTGGGCAGGTCTCGTCCGACGTGGTCGGGTCGCACCGGCACTTCACGGTGGCCGCGGTCGACGAGCACGACCAGGCGCACGGCGGCGGGACGCCCGAGGTCCTTGAGCGCGTCGAGTGCTGCGACGACCGTTCGCCCGCTGTACAGCACGTCGTTGACGAGCACCACGGTGGCGTCATCGATGCTCACAGGCACCCGCGTGCGTCCGACCGGTCGCGTCGGCTGACGGCGCAGGTCGTCGCGGTACATGGTGATGTCGAGCTCGCCGATCGGTACCTCGACGCCCTCGATCGCCTCGATCGACGCCCGGATACGCCGGGCGAGCGGCACACCGCGGGTCTGGATGCCGAGCAGCACCAGCTTGTCGGTACCGCGCTCGGCTTCGACGAGGGAACTGGCGAGTCGGGTGATGGCCCGGGCGACGTCGGCGTCATCGAGGATCACGCGGACTTCGGTGGGGGACGTGGGCGTTGTGGTCACAAGACCTCCGAATGGACCCACCCGCCCCCGCGGGTCGGGGACGCCGGTCCTCGAACCCGCAATCTAGCAGTCGCGGCGGGGGAGCGGCGGTGCCCCCCCGGAGCCACGGACTCGTTGAACATTCACCGGTGCGTGCGTTCTCGCTACGCTGGGCCCATGATGTTCTTCCACCCCGATGGTCACACCCTGTTCCTGCTCGCGCTGTGCATCATCGGCCCGCTGCTCACCCTGGGAATCATCGCGCTCGTCACCTCGGCCAGCGATCTGCGCCGCAGGGCCGAGTTGGACGCCCAGCTCAGCGGCCTGTCGTGGAACGCCGAGTCCACAGCCACGCAGCTCGACGGCCCGCAGGATCCGGCCGGCCAACTCGAGGGGTCGAGCGGCACCGCGGCTGTGCAGCTCGACACCGCGAACGACGTGCAGCCCCGGCACCTGTCCACGGGCGTCTGAGGTCGAGGGCGACCGCGTTCAGCCGAGCGCAGCCCTCTGGCACCGGAGGTTGCGGGCTGCGTTGTCACGCCGTTCGCGCAGCACCCGCACGACGCTGTCGGCGAGTTCGTGCTCGGCGAGGAACCGGTCGGTGAGTTCGATGAGTTCCCCGTCGGCGACCTGCTCCGGGAACAGCGACACCAGCACGGCCTGGCTGGCGGCGTGTCCGCGGGTGGCCCAGTCGCCCCGCTTCTCGCTGATCGCGAGCGCCACGTCGAAGTAGCGCTGCACGTAGGGTTCGAGCAACTCCTCCTGGCCGTAGTTGCCGAAGTTCGCGCAGATCGCCCGGTGCGTGGCGTTGGGGACGCCGGCGTCCTCGGTGGCGCGGGCCCAGGCGGTCGCCTTCGCTTCGGCCGTATTGAGCGCCGCCCGAGCCCCCGACGCCGACTCGGCCCCGGAGATCGTGTTGTCGCGGGCGAGTTCGGCGTCGATGTCGGCGTCCTGGAACACGCCGAGCCGGGCCAGCGAGGTGGCGATCCGCCAGCGCATGTCGGTGTCGATCGTCAGGCCGAGCGGCACCTCCTCGCCGTCGAGCCACCCGTGGATCAGGGCGGCGCCGGCGTCCGAGCCGACGAGCTGCACCACCGAGTTGGCGAATGCCAGCTGGTGGTCGGAGCCCGGTTCCGCGTGAGTCAGCAGCGTGGCGAACCCGGCCGACAGCTTGACCCGGGTCTCCTGGCGGGCCTCGCGGGCGGTGAACGCCAGGGCGGCGTTGGCGGCCTGCAGGCGCAACGAGTTGACCGCGGTGAGGTCGCTCTCCCCACCGATCCCACGCAGCACGAGCGTGATGAAGTCCGCGGGCCGCAGCTCCGCGTCGCGGCACATGTCCCATGCGGCACCCCAGCACAGGCCCCTGGCCAGCGGGTCGTCGATCCGCTGCACGTGCTCGATGAGCGTCTGCATCGACCGGTCGTCGAGACGCACCTTCGCGTAGGTGAGGTCACGGTCGTTGAGCAACAGGAGGTCGGGCTGGGGCGTGCCGACGAGGACGGCGATCGGCGTCCGCTCGTCGTGGATGTCGACCTCGATGCTCTGGCGGCAGGTGAGCCTTTGCTCGTCCCCCTCACCCTCGAGCCCGTAGAGGCCGACGGCGAGGCGGTGCGTGCGCAGCGTCGGATGCTGGTCGGGTGCGGTCTGCACGATGTCGAAACGGGTGAATCTGCCCGCCTGGTCGACGTCGAAGTCGGCTCGCAGGGTGTTGACGCCGGCCTGCTCGAGCCACTGCGCCGAGAAGGACGACAGGTCCCGGCCGGACGCCTGCTCGAGCGCGCCGAGCAGATCCTCGAGTGACGTGTTGGCGAACGCGTGGTCGGCGAAGTACTGCCGGACGCCGGCGATGAACGGCTCCTCGCCGACGAACGCGACGAGCTGCTTGAGCGTCGAGGCGCCCTTGGCGTAGGTGATGCCGTCGAAGTTCTGCTCGACGGCGTCGAGGTCGACCATGTCGGCGGCGATCGGGTGGGTGGTCGGCAGCTGGTCCTGGGTGTAGGCCCAGCCCTTGCGGGCGTTCGCGAACGACACCCACGGGTCGACGCCGCCGTAGCGGGCCACGATCTGCTGCTGGCACCAGTGCGATGCCCACTCGGCGAACGACTCGTTCAGCCACAGGTCGTCCCACCAGCGCATCGTGACGAGGTCACCGAACCACATGTGTGCGAGCTCGTGCAGGATCGTGTTGTCGCGGGCTTCGTAGGACGCCGACGTCACCCGGGAGCGGAACAGGTACTCGTCGCGCACGGTGACCATGCCCGCGTTCTCCATCGCGCCGAAGTTGTACTCGGGCACGAACGCCTGGTCGTACTTGTCGAACGGATAGTCGCGGGCGAACGCCGCCTCGTAGACCTCGAAGCCCCGCTGGGTGGTCGTGAGGATGCGCTCGGCGTCCAGGTACTTGGCCATCGAGGCCCGGCAGGCGAGGTTGGCCTGCAGGTCGCCCTTGCGCGAGCGCACCGTGCCGTGGTGGACGACGTAGTCGCCCGCCACCAGCGCGGTGATGTAGGTGGAGATCCGGGGGGTGGGCTCGAACTGCCACACGGCGTGGCCGTTGGCCAATTGCTGCGGCTCGGGGGTGGGGGAGTTCGACAGCACCGTCCAGTGGCTCGGCGCGAGCACGGTGAGCTGGAAGGTGGCCTTGAGGTCGGGTTGCTCGAAGTTCGCGTACATGCGCCGGGCGTCAGCGGTCTCGAACTGGCTGTACAGGTACACCCTGTCGTCGGCGGGGTCGACGAAGCGGTGCAGGCCCTCACCGGTGTGGGAATACCGGCACACCGCGGTGATCGACAGCGTGTGATCGCCCTCATCGGGTGCGACCGAGAACGTCGCACCGTCGAACGCCCCGAGGTCGAGTTCGACGCCGTCGAGCGTGGCGTCGAGCACAGTGTCGGCGATGAGGTCGACGTGGGTGGCCTCCCCGGTGGAGTGGAACCTGATCGTGCTGGTCGACACGAACGTCGCGTCGGGCTCGCCCAGCTGCTGGCCGTCGAGCCCGAGTCCGGTGAGATCGACGGTGATCTCGTAGCTGTCGATGCTGACGACCTGCGAGCGCTGCTGGGCGCCGGCCCGCGTGATGTTGACGGGGTTCATGCTGGGGCCTCCTTGACGCACGGGCGCCGTGCGACTTGTGGGGTCGGATACGCTTGCGCAGCGGCAGGCGTGGGGTGTGCCGAATGCGAGGCTATCCCACCAGGCACTTCGTGCGCTGCCCGGCTTGCCGGACGGGGTGTGGTGAGCAAAGCTGGACCGATGAGCGACATCACCAGCACAGACACAGCCACGGCGTCGACCGTGGCGTCCACCGGCCCGCAAGAGGGCCCGGTCAAGCGGGTCGACTTCTGGTTCGACCCGGTGTGCCCGTGGGCCTGGATGACCTCCCGCTGGATGCTGGAGGTCGAGCGCGTGCGGCCGGTGCATACCGTGTTCCACGTCATGAGCCTCGGCCTGCTCAACGACAGCGACGACCCGGAACTGCTGATCGGCGTGCGCGCGGCGATCGGGGTCCGCGAGGCCTACGGCGACGAGCGGGTGCGCGACTTCTACACCGCGCTCGGCACGCTGTTCCACCTCGGCAAGGCCCCCAAGACCGTCGACACCGTCAGGGCCGCCCTGCGCGAATGCGGCATGAGCGAGGCCATCGCGGACGAGGCGACCACCGCTACCTGGGACGACCTGCTCTCGGCATCGCACAACGAGGGCATGAAGCCGGTCGGCACCGACGTCGGCACCCCGGTGATCCACATCAACGGGAAGGCGCTGTTCGGTCCGGTGATCTCGCCCGCGCCCAAGGGTGAGGACGCGGGCAACCTGTTCGACGGTCTCGAGAAGGTGACCGCCTACCCCGGATTCTTCGAGCTCAAGCGCACCCGCACCATCGGGCCGATCTTCGACTGATTCGTGCCCGAGATCATCACCAGCGCCACCAACCCGCTCATCAAACGGTGGCGGCGCCTTGCCGAGCGGCGCGAGCGGACCCGCAGCGGCGAGTTCGTCGTCGAGGGCGGCCAGCCCGTGTGGCGCGCCGTCGAGGCCGGCTGGCCGATCCGCCAGCTCATCGTCTGTCGTGATCTGCTCACCCGCGACGACGCCCATCGGATGGTGGATGACCTCGAGGCGTCCGGTGTGCCCGTCGCCCATCTGAGCCGGGAGTTGTTCACCAGGATCTCCGAGCGGGACCGGCCGAGTGGGATC
>DAIESZ010000212.1 GCA_027346035.1 Propionibacteriaceae bacterium | reverse complement strand
ACGACCGCTCCGGTGATGTGCCGGTTGACGTAGGCGTTGCCCACCTCGACCCGGTCGAGTCACCGGTCGACCTCGGCGTCGTCGAGGCTGTGGATGCCGCCGGTGAGCCCGAACGGCACGGCGTTCTGCAACGCGATCGCCTCGTCGAGATCGTCGGCCCGCATGATGCCGAGCACCGGCCCGAAGCATTCGGTGTGGTGGTAGCTCGATCCCGGACGCACGCCGAGCTTGACCCCTGGGCGCCAGAGGTATCCCTCGTCGTCGAGCTGCCGGGGTTCGACGAGCCAGGTCTCGCCCGCACCGAGGTGGGTGAGGGCGTCGGCCAACGGCCCACGGGGCGGCGCGATGATCGGCCCGACGTCGGTGCCGGCGTCCCAGGCCGGCCCGACGCGCAGCGACTCGGTAGCGTCGCGCAGCTGGCTGCGGAACCGCTCGGACTCGTAGACCGACCGCTCGACGATCGCCAGGCTCGCCGCGGAGCACTTCTGTCCGGCATGGCCGAACGCCGACTGGACGAGGTCCTTGACCGCGAGGTCGAGATCTGCGGCCGCGGTGATGACGATGGCGTTCTTGCCGCTGGTCTCGGCGTGCAGCCGCAGGTCGGGGCGCAGCCGGTGGAACAGCCGGGCGGTCTCGTAGGAGCCGGTGAGGATCACCGCCGCGGTGAGCGGGTGGGTGATCAGCGCGGTGCCCGCCGGGTCGTCGGCGCAGGGGACGAACTGCAGCAGGTCGCGGGGGACGCCTGCCGTCCAGCACAGCCTGGCGATGAGATGGGCGGTGGCCACCGACTCGGGTGCCGGTTTGAAGATCACCGCGTTGCCGGCCGCCAGCCCGGCCAGCACCCCGCCGGCGGGGATGGCGAACGGGAAGTTCCACGGGGGGGTGACCACGACGATCCCGAGGGGTTCGTGCCGCATGCCGTCGACCTCGCCGAGGCGGATCGCCGCCCGCGCGTAGTAGCGGGCGAAGTCGGTGCCCTCGGACACCTCGGGGTCGGCCTCGGCCGCGGTCTTGCCGCCGTCGCGGGCCATCACCGCCACGATCTCGCCGCGGTGGCGGGCGAACTCGTCGGCGACCGCCATCAGCAGGTCGCGCCGCTCGACGAGCGGCTGCGCCGACCACCGGCGGGACGCGGCCGCCGCGGCGCGCATCGCCTCGTCGACGTGCTCGACGGTGCAGCGCGTGTAGCGGTAGAGCACCTCGCCCGGGGCCGACGGGTCGATCCCCTCGCCGTCGCACGGCTCGAGCACCTCGCGCCCCGCGATGACCGCGGGGATCACGGGGGGCAGGACATCGCGCCAGGCGTCGGTGTGCTCGCGCCACCAGCTGCGGTTGTCGGCCAGCGAGAAGTCGGTGTCGGGTTCGTTGCGGAACGGCGCGTCGGACGGGGTCGGGGGCGCCTGGACACGGCGGTTCTGGATGCGGCGCGGCCGGGCGGACACCTCGTGCCGCGCGTGGACGGAGTCCCGGAACCTGCGCGCCTGGTCGTCGAACTCGGCCGAGCCGGCCTCCAGGGTCAGGAGATGACGCAGGAAGTTCTCGGGGCCGGTGTTCTCGTCGAGGCGACGCACCAGATAGGCGATCGCCGCATCGAAGTCGGTGTCGTCGACGACCGGGGCGTAGAGCAGCACCGATCCGGTGCGCCGGAGCGTCGCCCGGGCCTGGGCGGGGGCCATGCCGAGCAGCATCTCGATGTCGACCCGCTCACGGACGCCGGCGTCCCGGGCGAGCTGCCACGCCCAGGAGATGTCGAACAGGTTGTGACTTGCGACGCCGACCCGTACCCCCTCGCCGACCGACGGGTCGAGCAGCCGTTCGATCAGGCGCTTGTAGTTGGCGTCGACCTCGGCCTTGGTGGCGTAGGGGGCCTGGGTCCAGCCGTGGATTTCGGCGTCGACCGCCTCCATCGCGAGATTGGCCCCCTTGACCAGGCGGATCTTGGTCCGCCCCCCGTGCCGCTCGAAGCGCCGGGTGGCCCAGCCGATCAGCTCGTCGAGCACGGCCACGGTGTCGGGCAGGTAGGCCTGCAACACGATGCCGGCGTCGAGTCCCGCGAGGTCGTCGTCGGCGAGGGCCGTACGGAACGCGTCGACGGTGATGTGCAGGTCGCGGTATTCCTCCATGTCGAGGTTGACGAAGGTGGCGGGCGTGGTTCCTCGCGCCGCCCGGTAGACCCGGCGCAGCCGCTGAGCCACCTCGGCGACGGTGCCGTCGTGGTCGAGCACCCGCAGCCGGCCGCAGACCGCCGAGGGTTTGACCGACACGTACGTGACGTCGGGACGCCGAAGCCGCGCGATCACCGCCTCGAGGCGCCGGTCGGCCTCGTGGTCGCCGAGCACCGCCTCACCGAGCAGATTGATGTTCAGGGCGTAGCCCTCCTCGGTGATCTGGGCCAGCCGCCGGGCGAACCCGGGGTCGCGTGCCGGCAGGATCATCGGGCCCGACTGCATCCGCACCTCGGCGCGCACCATCGGCATCACCAACCGCGGGGCCAGTCCCGACGACGCCGCACCGGCGCGCACCAGCCCACGGAACCCGGCCGGAAGCCCGGAAGGCGCCCCGACCCGATCGATCAGCTGGCGGAACGCCCGGGCCGCGCGGGCGTCGTCACGGATCCGCATCACCTCGTCGGTGAGCCCGAGCAGCAGCGACTTGGTGGCCTCATCGTCCATGACCGCCCGGGTGAGTTGCTCCTGGAGCAGCGCGGCGGGGGCGCGGCGCGCGGCCCGCGACTCGGTGACGATTCCCGCGGCCATACCGACCGCGCGCTCGATCCGCGCGGAGAACTCGCGGGGGGCGGCACCCGGATCGGTGGCGCCGGACATTGCGGACACGTGGGCATCGTCGACCATGCCCCCATTCAACCCCTGCCGCCCGGTCGATGACGAACCAGCCCCCACATTCCCCCGGCAACCCGGGACAGGGCCGAACATGATCCGGTCGAGTCCCGCCGCATCCGGACGATCTCCGGCGCGCCCGGGCTCCCGGCACGGCTGGCGCGGTCAGGACGCCGGCACGTTCACGGCCCGGGACATGGGCCGGCCGTTCTGCGTCCAGGTGACCTCGACGGTGGCGGGCAGCGAGCCGCGGGGGTATCCCGGGGCGACCCACTCGACGACCCAGTACCCGCGGTCGGTGGTGGCCGCGATCGTGCCCTGCGGGGTATGAACGACGATGTCACCGACCCCCGCGGGCAGCGCGCCGCCCGCGGCGAACAGCCGCGACCCGTCCGCTCCCGGCTCGACCAGCGCATGCAGCGCGAGCGACCCGGTGAACCCGAGTGGCTCGACCCGATGCATGTCGGTGTCGATGCCGAAGCACAGTGTCGGCCGGGTGGTCGTGCCGGACTCGGGCCCGAAGACGTCGACATGCCCGCCAAGGGAGGCGACCTTCGGCGCGCTCTTCATCCCGCACCGGCTCTGCAGGACCGTGCCGGCCAGCGGCGCCCACGTGCGCAGGGTGATCCCCGCGTAGGAGCGCAGCCAGTCGACCTGCAGGACCCGCGGGCTGGACCCGCCCATCCGCACGGTGAGCAGTTGGGGCTGCACCGCGAGCAGCCGGTTGTCGATCGTGCGCGACCACACCCAGTAGCCACGCTCGACAGTCGCGGCATAGGGGCCACCCGGCAGGTCGATGCTCACCGAGGTGACGCCCGGCGGCACTCGGCCGCCGACGATGAGGGTCTGCGCGGGGTCCATCACCTGGGGCGTCGAGACCGCGATCCCGGCGCTGCCGGAGGCCGTGGGCTCGACCGGGTTCGCGATCCAGCCGGCGGCCGATCCGACCGCGCACGTCGACAGCAGCCCGTTCTGGTTGACCACGAGGAATCCTCGCGCCCACGGGCCGTCCGGGCCCGGAATGAGCAACCGCAGACCCGACAAGGGCTGGTCGCTGTGCAGGGCTTCGCCGCAGAGCCCCGCCGCGTCGGGCCAGGCGAGGTGCGACTCGTCGACCTGGGTGCCGACCCAGGGGACGAGCCAGGTCTGCGACGTCGCGCCGCCGTCGAACAGGATGAACTGGGTGGGCGGCTGCTTGGCGAGGTCGGCCACGGGCAGAACCATCGACATCCACCACACGGGGTGGCTCCATCCGGCGGTGCTGTCGGAGGATCCGAGCACGGTGGCCCGCAACGTACCCCGCGGGAGGGCACCGCCGACGAGGATCGCCACCTGGTCGGGCGAGTTCATCACCAACCGGCTGAGACTCCCCCCGGACGCGTCGGGCTGCGCCTCCGACGACAACTCCACGCGGCCTCCGAACGACCCGCACAGCTGGGTCTGCCCGGAGAGGTTGAAGAACAACAGGAGTCGGGCCGGTTCGCCGGTCTCCTGCATCCGCACGAGGCTCGGATCGAATCCGGCGAGCGCACGGCAGCGCTGCACCAGGGTGGGGTCGGTGCTGGTGCTCGGGCTCGGAGGCGGCGGGGGCGGTGCCTGGCTGAGAATGCGGCCTCCCACGAGCAGGCCGACGAGCAGCAGCACCGTGACCGCCAGCACCGGCAGCGGGCCGCGCCGGACGGCGTCCACCGTGTCGGGAGTCTCCATCAGCCATCGCAACAGGGTGTCGGCGGCGTCCGGCGGCACGGGGCGATCCGGTGGGACGGGCGGGAGGTCGGCAGGAACGCCCGAGAGCGCCGACGCCACGAGCGATGCGGCGTGCCGCCGGCTCACGTGGGTGGCGGCCGCGACCTGCCCGACCGACAGTCCCTCCCATTCGCTGAGGATGAACGCGTCGCGTTCGGCCGGGGTGCGGGTGCCCAGCCATTCCCACCATTGACCCAGCGCCCGCTCGTCGTCGGGCGTCCCGGACGGATCACCCGGCCGCCGGTCCGCGGGCGGCAGATCGGGACACCGCCGGGTCGCGAGGCCGTACAGCCACGCCTCGAGGGCCCGGTCGGTGAACGGGGCCCGGTCACGCAGGCTCCACGCGTCGAGGAACGTGAGGTCGGTGGCCTCGATCGCGGCGCGCGGGTCGAGGGTGCGGCGGAAGCAGTACCCGACGATCCGCTCGCCGAGGAGGTCGAACAGGTCGGTGACCGCGCTCTGGTCGGACGCATGCAGGCGCGCACCCGTTCTCGTGAAGCCGCCGACCGCCATGGTCAGGCCCCGGGTTTACGCACCGACATGCCGCGAGGATAGCCCCCGGTCGGTTGGCGGTCGCGGTCCTCCGCGGGCCGGGCCCGCTCAGGTGGTGGAAGTCGCGTCCATCCGTCGGGCCATCGCGGCCGACACGGCCCGGGCGCCCGCGGCGTCCTCACCGGCGAGCGCCCCGATCACCGCCCGCCGGTCGGCCTCGGTCCGATTGCCGCTGAGCTTGGCCTTGGCCTCGACCGATGTGACCCGCAACTCCACCCCGAGGATGCCCCGGAGCAGGCCGTCGAGGTAGGCGGAGGGTGCCGCGTCGAGACTCCATTCCGGGTGGTGGCGCCGGGCGTGATGCTCCGAGAGCCGGGCCGCGACATCGTGCAGCCACCGTGGATCGTCGTGCAGGTGGAGCGTGCCACCGAGGTGCACGGCGAGATAGTTCCATGTGGGAACGGCCCGTCCCGATGCGGCGGTGCTCGGGTACCACGCAGGATTGATGTAGGCGTCGGGCCCGGTGACCACGGCCAGGGCCGGCGTCGCGTCGGCGAGGTCGTGGAACTGCGGGTTGGCGCGGGAGACGTGGGCGAGGAGACGGTCCCCGCCGTCCCACAGGACCGGGAGCAGGCTGGCCCGCGGCATCCCGTCGGGGCCGGCGGTGACGAGTTGGGCGACTCCGACGGAGTCGACAAGCGCCACGATCTCGTCGTGGTCGGTCATCGTGGTGAACGGCGTGAGGTACACGCCGAGACCCTACCGGGTTCCCGTCGCGGCCTCCCGGGCGCCCCGGGCACGGCGGATCGCGGACCCGTCACGCCCGATCAGCAGGTGCGCCACCAGGGGGAACAGCAAGACCGTCGCTGCACCGGCGGCCACGAGCGCCGAGGCGATGTCCTGCGACATGAGCCCCTCGGCCACGGCGAGATCGGTGACCGCGACGATGATCGGCAGGCCGGCGGCCGAGTAGAGGCCGAGGCGCACCTGGTCCCGCGGGGCGCCGATCTCGGAACCGGTATCCGCCAGGCGCTCCGCCAGCCACACCGGCACGCCGCGGGCGACGAGGATGAGCAGCAGGAGGCCGAGCACCAGCGGCCACATCCGGGCGACGACGCCGATGTCGATTGCCATGCCGGAGGCGACGAAGAACACCGGGATCAGGAAGCTGAATCCGACGGTGTTGAGCTTGCGCTCGAGCGCCCGGTCGTCGCGGGGAACGAAGATCCGCACGATCGCCCCCGCGGCGAACGCCCCGAGCACGACATCGAGCCCGAGCACCGCCGTCAGCGCCATGAGCGCGGTGAGCAGGAGGAAAACAACCCGCACCATGGTCTGCGAGGTCGTGTTCGTGCCGCGGACGATGACCCGGGTCAGTGACGGCAGGGCGCTCGCCAGCCGGGCCGGCACGAGCGCCGCGAGCAGGGCCCCGACGACGAAGATCGCGAACACGACGGCGGTGGTCGTGGCACTGCGCGAGCCGAGCAGTACCGACATCGTGACGACCGGCCCGAGTTCGCCGACCGCGCCATGGATGAGCACTGCCCGGCCGAGCGGCGTGGGCGCCGCCCCCGCCTCCTTGAGGATAGGCAGCAGCGTGCCGAGAGCGGTCGAGGTGACGCAGATCGCCAGAGCAAGAGACGCCTGCGCGCTGGTTCCGGGGAGGGCGACGGCCGCCACCGCCCAGCCGACGCCGAGACAAGCGACCCAGGTGAGCGCCGCCCAGCGTCCCTGGCGTCCCCGCAGGCTGCCGGTCTCAACCTCGAACCCCGCGAGCAGGAACAACAGGCCGAGGCCGAGCTCCCGGACCATGCTGACGCCCTCGCCGAGCCCGGCCCAGCCGAGACCGTACGGACCCACGAGCACCCCGAGCACAAGCAGCCACACGACGTCGGGCACCCGCTTGCGGGTGAGCGCACTCAGCAGCGGGGCGGCCATCGCGCAGGCGGCGATGACGAACAGCGAGACCAGCGATGATTCGGACACCTGTTGCACGAACACGGGAACCTCCTCGGGCCGGAGCCGCAGCGGGCACCGACGAGAATCGGGTCGGCGAGCGACCCCGTATTCCACCGGCGTCCGGGACGACGGCGGGTCGGCACCTCAGACGGGCTGGATCGGCGCCCAGCTGGGACCGGTCTCGGCGAGCGACTCGTCGAGCTTACGGAACAACGGCGTGGGTTTGTCGAGCGGCGTCCCCGCCTCGATGGGGATCGACTCCCACCGAGCCTGCTGGGAGGTGTAGTCACCCTGCAGCACCGGGTAGACGGTCTCCCCCTCGGTCACCTCGACCAGCTGCGGCTGAGCCGCCCACACGCCGGTGTTGCCGAGCGCCTCCCACACCTTCTGCGCGGCGTGCGGCAGGAACGGGGTGAGCATGACGTTGCAGTCGCTCACCACCTGGAGCGCGACGAACAAGACGGTGTCGCGCCGGGACGGGTCGTCCTTGAGTTTCCAGGGCTCCTGATCGGAGAGGTACTTGTTGGCCAGCGAGACGACCCGCATGGCCTCGGAGATGGCCGCCTTGAACTTGCACAGGCCGAGGTACTCCCCGACCACGGCGAACGCCTCGCGCGAGGCTCCGAGCACCGCGGTGTCGGCCTCGGTGAACTCACCGGGCGTGGGGATCGCCCCGACGTTCTTTTGCGCCATCGAGATCGACCGGTTGACGAGGTTGCCCCACTCGTTGGCCAGTTCGAAGTTGTTGCGGCGGATGAACTCCTCCCAGGTGAAGTCGGTGTCCTGGTTCTCCGGGCCGGCCACCGCGATGAAGTAGCGCAGCGCGTCGGGGCCGAACTCGCGCAGGAAGTCCCCGACGAGGATCGAGGCACCTCGGGAGCTCGCGACCTTCGAACCTCGCATGGTGAGGAATTCGCTCGACACCACCTCGGTGGGGAGGTCGAGGCGTCCGAGCCACTCGCTGGGCGTGCCACCCTTGGCGCCCTCGCCGTCGGCACCGAGCAGGATGCCGGGCCAGATGACGGAGTGGAAGACGATGTTGTCCTTGCCCATGAAGTAGTAGCTGCGGGCCTGCTCGTCGTGCCAGAACCGTTTCCAGGCGTCCGGGTCGCCGCTGCGGCGCGCCCACTCGACCGACGCCGACAGGTAGCCGATCACCGCGTCGAACCACACGTAGATCCGCTTCATCGGCTCGTTCTCCCAGCCCTCGACCGGCACCGGAATGCCCCAGTCGAGGTCGCGGGTGATGGCGCGGGGCCGGAGGTCCTTGAGCAGGTTGTAGCTGAACCGCAGCACGTTCGGACGCCAGTCCTCACGGGTCTGCAGCCACTCGCCCAGCTGGCCGGCCAGGGCGGGCAGGTCGAGGAAGAAGTGCTCGGTCTGCACGAAGTCCGGCACCTCGCCGTTGATCCGGCTGCGCGGGTTCTTGAGATCGGCGGGGTCGAGCTGGTTTCCGCAGTTGTCACACTGGTCTCCGCGGGCGCCGTCGAATCCGCAGATCGGGCAGACGCCTTCGATGTAGCGGTCGGGCAGGGTGCGGCCGGTCGACGGCGAGATCGCGCCCATCTGCGTCTGCTTGACGATGTAGCCGTTGTCGTACAGCGTGCGGAACAGTTCCTGGACAACCTGGCGGTGGTTGTCGGTGGTGGTGCGCGTGTAGAGGTCGTAGCTGAGACCGAGCCCCTGGAGGTCCTCGGCGATCACCCGGTGGTACTTGTCGGCGGTCTCGCGCGCGGTGAGACCCTCCTGGTCGGCCTTCACCTGGATCGCAGTGCCGTGCTCGTCGGTGCCGCTCACCATGAGCACCGTGTGGCCGGTCATGCGCATGTACCGGGCGAACACGTCAGAGGGAACACCGAAACCCGACACATGACCGATGTGCCGCGGACCGTTGGCGTAGGGCCAGGCGACCGCGGCGAGAATGTTCGCGCACATGGGCCCTAGCCTAGGGCAGTCGGTCGGAGCCACCCGACACGCGGAGGCCGCCGAGCGCGTGCTCCCCCGCGCCGGGCGCGTCGGTCACCCCAGGTCCCCCGGCGTACGAGTCGGTCACCCCGGCGTACGAGATGGTCACCGGGTGCCGCCAGGTCGTACGCCGCTGACCCGGTCATACGCCGCCAGTCACCCCACCACTGGGGTCGCCTGGTGGTAGCGCTGCCGCCACCCCTCGTGCGTGCGTTGCCACACCGAACAGCGCAGGACCTCCCCGTCGGCGTCCCGCGTGCGCCACCGCAGCAGCACCACTCCGTCGGCGAGCCGGTCGACGCCGAGCAGGTGCACCTCGGGCCGGACCTCCAGAGGTGCGATGGTCGCGAGCAGTCGCCCGCGAGTCCAGACGCGCCCCGACCGCCCGACCTCGACGAAGTCGGGATGCAGCAGCGCGGCCACGGCGTCGCGGTCGGCCCGCACCGCGTCGCTCAGCAGCGAGCGCTCGAGGTCGACCACATCACCGAACCCGTCACCGTCGGACGCCCCCCTGCCCGGCAGGTGGAGGTCGTCGGGCGCGGGATCGTCGAACAGGGTCGCCGGCGCCACCGGGGCCGGCGTCGGGCCGGTCATCGGGGACGCCGCCGGCGTGCGACTCCCGCCGTCGAACCCGGGTCCGGAATCGACGGGCAGGCCCCGCTGGAAGGCGGTCGCGGCGGCGCGGGCACGCAGGTCGGCGGCCTCGTTGAGGTCGTGCCCCGCATGACCCTTCACCCACTCGAAGCGCACGCGGCGGCCGGTGAGTTCCCGATCGATCTCCTGGAGCAGTTCGACGTTGAGCACCGGCTTGCCGTCGGCCTTGCGCCATCCGCGGCGCTTCCAGCCGGGGCTCCACTTGGTGACGGAGTTGATGACGTACTGACTGTCGCACAGCACGAGCAGATCCTCATCGGCCACCGGAGCCGTCTGCCGGAGCAGGTCGAGTACCGCCATGAGCTCACCCATGTTGTTGGTGCCGTGCGCCCACCCCCCCGCGGACCACCGATCCTCGTCGATGTACCAGGCCCAGCCGGATGGGCCGGGGTTGGACAGCGAGGACCCGTCTGCAGCCGCGGTGATCACGGCCGTCATCGTAGCCTGGGACGCCGGTGGCGTCCCCGCCCCTCAGCGGACGCCGACCGGCGATGCCCGGGGGGGACTCACCCTCGCCCTGCGGGAAACCTTCACGACGAACAGCGCCAGCAGCCCGACGAGGAACACGGCGCGCACCGGACCGGCCACGAGCGGCAGGTGCAGCCACTTCAGTACGAGGTCGACGAGCAGCCAGCCGGACACGACCAGCGCCAGGCGCGGACGCCGGCGGCCCCCGGACAGGTCGACCGCCAGCGCGGCGAGCACCAGCCCGCTCGTGTAATAGAGGTAGGTTCCGGGATCGATCACCAGCCGACTCGCGATGACCGCGAGCGGGACCCACTCGATGCGTCCTGCGCGGGCGGCGTACCAGGCGAACAGTGCGCCGAGTGCCAGTTGCGCGAAGCGGCACCACCAGGGGGTCATGGGGTCGGTGACGCCCCAGACGCGCAGTGCCGAGTCTGCGGCGTTCTCGATGACGAACGAGCTGATGTGCATGGTGCGGGGGTCGCCGATGATGAACGGCAGCCACGGGAGCACCGACACCACGAACCCCAGCGCGAGCCGCTTGACACGGTGTTCACGCTCGCCCCAGGCGAGGAACAGCATCGGCAGCGCCCAGGGCTTGGCCGCCGCCGCGAGCCCGATCGCCACGGCGGCGGGCCACGACTGGCGACGTCGCGCCAGGAGCAGCCCGGCCGACATGAAGCTGAGGGCGAGGACGTCATCGAGGTGCCCGTAGTGCACTGCCAGCACCGACCACGCCGGGATCACCACGCGGGCCGCCACGACCCAGCGCTTCA
Source organism: Propionibacteriaceae bacterium (assembly GCA_027346035.1). Taxonomy (GTDB): domain Bacteria; phylum Actinomycetota; class Actinomycetes; order Propionibacteriales; family Propionibacteriaceae; genus JAJYQH01. The sequence continues at coordinate 1,173 of DAIESZ010000212.1, read as the reverse complement.
GGCGTGGCCCCGGGGCGAGCAGCGCGAGGAGCCACACATCGAGGGCACCGAGTGCCAGCATCAGCGCACCGGCGATCCAGGAGCTCGGCCCCGGCCCCACGGCGCCCACCACCCCTGCCGCCACGACCATCGTGAGCGGGCCCATCTGCAGTTCGGGGTGGGTCGCGAACAGGTGCAGCCCGCCCTGGCTCCAACCCGGGTGGATGAGCAGTTGGCCGCCGGTGACGAAGTAATGCCACGAGTACATGCCGCCGATGCGCGAGGCCAGCGCCCAGACGAGCCCCCACGCGACGACCACGGTCGCCCACAACCGTCGGTCGTCATCCCTGCTGCGCGCGTCCACGACCGACAGCACGGCCCGGCGGGGGTATCCGGCACGGGGACGGCTGGTCGTCGCCGGGGCGCTGACGGAGGAGGGCGCAAAAAGGCTCACGGCTCTCAGCCTACGTTGCTGAGAAAAGTAACGCCAAACTCTTAGGAGCGCGTGTCGAGGGCACCATCGCTCTCGCCCGGCGACAACGACGGACGCCGTCAACAGTCCAGTCGGCCGAGTGGCTCAGAGATTCTCAGGACCGAACGCCATGGGCAGCACGTCCTCCATGGTCAGCACACCCCGAGGGGTGTCCATGAGCAGGTCCGCGCCCCCGTGTTCCCACAACAGTTGGCGGCAGCGCCCGCACGGCATGATCGCGTCCCCGACCCCGTTCACGCAACTGAACGCCAGCAGGCGTCCTCCCCCGCCGGCGACCAGATCGGACACCAGCCCGCACTCGGCGCACAGCACGACACCGTAGGCGGCGTTCTCGACGTTGCAGCCGCTCACCACCCGCCCGTCGTCGACGAGCGCTGCGGCTCCGACCCGGTAGTTCGAGTAGGGGGCGTAGGCCCGCTCACTCATCGAACGGGCCTCGGCCCGCAACCGGTCCCAGTCGATGACAACCATGGTCCCTCCCTTTCGATCGTGCTGGCCCGCCCCACCGGTGGCCCGCCTCGGGACCACCTGCGCGCGGTCAGTCGTGCTCGCTGATGTAGGGGACGCCGTCGGAGGCCGGTGCGGCGGGGTTTTTCCGGCAAAAAAGTTTGGTCGGGTTGGGCCAGAGCACGATCGGGTGGTTCCGAGATGAAAACATGGGGATCCGGTGTGCTCCCGCAAAGTGCTCCCGCTTCTGGTAG
>DAIESZ010000204.1 GCA_027346035.1 Propionibacteriaceae bacterium | reverse complement strand
GCGGGCGCGCCGACGCGCTGCGCCGGGCGGCCGCCGCGGAGCGACTGTCCCGAGACAAGGCGATCGCCCGGGCCGCGCAGCTGCGGCGGGAGGGGCAGGCGGCCCGCGGCGTCCATGAGGCTGCCCTGTGGCTGGTGCAGGTCTTCGACAGGTCACGCGAGGTCGCGGGCCAGGAGCGTGCAGCCGCCGAGGCGCGGCGTGCGCAGGCGGAGCAGGCCCTTCACGAGGCCCGCCGGGAGGTGCGCGAGCGCACGCAGGAGCTCCAGCGGATCCTCGAGGGGGCACACCGCGACGAGTTGGCACGCATCGAGCAGCGGATGCGGATCGAGCAGTTGGGGGACCGTGCGCTCAGCGAGCTCGGCCTGGAACCGCAGGTGCTGATGGCCGAGTACGGGCACGACCAGTTCGTCCCCGTGCTCACTCGCGCCGACGGGTCGCCGCTCGGGGACGACGAGCACCCGGAGCCCGTGGCCTACGTGCGCGAGCAGCAGATGAAGCGGCTGCAGTCGGCCGAGCGCAACCTGCAGGTGCTGGGGCGGGTGAACCCGCTGGCGCTGGAGGAATTCGACGCCATGCAGGAGCGCCACCGGTTCCTCGCCGAGCAGCTCGATGACCTGCGACGCACCCGCAAGGACCTGCTGGACATCGTCGCCGAGGTCGACCAGCGGGTCCAGGAGGTGTTCGCCGGCGCCTACGCCGACGTCTCCTCCGCCTTCGAAACGGTCTTCTCGAGGCTGTTCCCCGGTGGCGAAGGACGCCTCGTGCTGACCGAGCCGGGTCAGTGGCTCACCACGGGCGTCGACGTCGAGGCCCGCCCCGCGGGCAAGAAGGTGAAGCGGCTGTCGCTGCTGTCCGGCGGCGAACGCTCGTTGGTGGCGGTTGCGTTCCTCGTCAGCCTGTTCATCGCCCGCCCCAGCCCATTCTACATCCTGGACGAGGTGGAGGCGGCCCTCGACGACACGAACCTCGGGCGACTGCTCGACATCTACGAGGAGTTGCGGGCGAACTCGCAGTTGCTCGTCATCACCCACCAGAAGCGCACCATGGAGATCGCCGACGCGCTCTACGGGGTCACCATGCGCGGTGACGGCGTGTCGACCGTCATCTCCCAGCGGCTTCGGGACCGCTGACCCGCGGGTGCGGGTAACAACTTCCTGAGCTTTCGCCAAGCCACGTGCGCCACCCGGGGGTCACTTGCGCGACGGGGTGATACTGGGGAAGCCGTCAGGGCACAACTTCCCCCTCCGTGGATTCAGGAGTGTTCACATGTTCACGACAATCCTCGCGACCCTGGTCGTCCTCGTGGTGGCCGTCGCCGCCATCGGTGTGGTTGCGGTGGGTCAGCAGAAGCTGTTCGTCGATCGGGTTCCCCGGTTCGCCCGAGACGCTGCCGTGGCGGTGCGTCACCTCGACGGCCGGGCCGTCCGGCCGCCGGCGCGGGTCGATGCGGCCTTCCGCTCGGGGCTGCTCATCACCGCCCACCTGCTCCGTCGCCTCGTCCGCGGACGGACTCACCAGTCGGCCTGATCCGGTGCGGCACCGTCCGGGCGTGGTTTCCCGGGGTTCCCGCGGGCCGACGGCGTCCGACCGGTAGCCTTGCCCCGTGCCGTGGGACAACATAGTTTTCTGGATCATCTTCGCCGGGGTCGTCGTCTGCATCGCGATCGCCTCCGTCATCATCTGGCGCAGCAACCGGCGTCAGCTCGAGGCGCCCCCTGAGGCAGCCGAGATCCCCTCGGGTGCCGCCGAGACGCTCCCCGCCGTGGTCGAGCCCGAGCTGGGTCTCGAGGTCCCGGAGGCCGCGGGCACCCGGATGGCGCGACTGCGCCGCCGGTTGGCGGGCAGCAACAACGCGCTCGCCCGAGGTCTGGCCGACCTGCTGGCGCGTGACCGGATCGACGCCGACACCTGGGACGACTTCGAGGCGACGCTGATCTCCTCCGACCTCGGCGTCGGACCCACGACAGAACTCGTCGAGAGCCTGCGGTCGCGGTTGGCGATCGACGGCGTCGCCGAGCCCGCCCGGGCACGCGCCGTGCTGCGCGAGGAACTGCTTCGGCTGGTCGACCCGACGATGGACCGGAGCCTGGCCCTGCAGGGCACCGGTGGCCTGCCCGCGGTCGTCCTGATGGTCGGGGTCAACGGCACCGGGAAGACCACGACGTGCGGCAAGCTCGCCCGCGTGCTGGTCGCCGAGCACAAGTCCGTGCTGCTGGGCGCGGCCGACACCTTCAGGGCGGCCGCCGCGGAGCAACTCGCCACCTGGGGGGAACGGGTCGGCGTCGAGACCGTCCGCGGCCCGGAGGGCGCCGACCCGGCGTCCGTCGCCCACGAGGCCGTCACCAGGGGCATGCGCGACGGTGTCGACGTGGTGCTGGTCGACACCGCTGGGCGCCTGCACACCAAGACCGGCCTGATGGACGAACTGGGCAAGGTCAAGAGGGTCATCGAGAAGAAGGCGCCCGTCAGTGAGGTGCTGCTGGTCCTCGACGCCACCACCGGTCAGAACGGCCTGGTGCAGGCCCGGATCTTCCAGGAGGTCGTCGACGTCTCCGGTATCGTGCTCACCAAACTCGACGGCTCGGCCAAGGGCGGCATCGTCGTTCAGGTGCAGCGCGAGCTCGGCGTCCCGGTCAAGTTGATCGGGCTCGGCGAGGGGGTCGACGACCTGGCGCCCTTCGACGCCGCACAGTTCGTTGACGGCCTGCTGGGGGAGTGATCGGCCGGCGTGGCCACGGTGGACCCCGCGGGCGACGTGGCCCGCGGCGTCGACTCGCCTAGACTGTGACGGCACCCCAACCTGCGAGGACTCACGTGTTCGACACCCTGCAAGACCGTCTGGCCGCCACTTTCAAGTCGTTGCGTGGCAAGACGCGCCTCACCGAAGCCGACATCGACGCGACCGCCCGCGAGATCCGTATCGCGTTGCTCGAGGCCGACGTTAACCTGGCCGTCGTCAAGGACTTCATCGCCGCGATCAGGGAGCGTGCGCGCCAGGTGGAGCTGTCCCAGGCGCTCAACCCGGCCCAGCAGATCATCAAGATCGTCAACGAGGAGCTCGTCGCCATCCTCGGCGGTGACACCCGCACGATCCGGTTCGCCAAGAATCCGCCGACGGTCATCATGCTCGCCGGCCTCCAGGGCTCCGGCAAGACGACCCTCGCTGGCAAGCTGGCCCGCTGGCTCAAGAGCGAGGGCCACAGCCCCCTGCTGGTCGCCGCCGACCTTCAGCGTCCCAACGCGGTGAACCAGCTGCAGATCGTCGGCGAACGCGCCGGCGCGCACGTGTTCGCGCCCGAGCCCGGCAACGGTGTCGGTGACCCCGTGCAGGTCGCCCGGGACTCGATCGTGGAGGCCCGCCGCAAGCTGTACGACGTCGTGATCGTCGACACCGCCGGACGCCTCGGTATCGACCAGGAACTCATGCAGCAGGCCGCCGACATCAAGGCCGCGGTGAGTCCCGACGAGGTGCTGTTCGTCGTCGACGCGATGATCGGTCAGGACGCCGTCAACACCGCCCTCGCGTTCCAGGAGGGTGTCGGCTTCGACGGCGTGGTGCTCACCAAGCTCGATGGGGACGCCCGTGGTGGCGCGGCGCTGTCGATCGCGCGGGTGATCGGCCGGTCGATCATGTTCGCCTCCAATGGCGAGGCGCTCACCGATTTCGACGTGTTCCACCCCGACCGGATGGCCAGCCGCATCCTCGGGATGGGCGACGTGCTCACTCTCATCGAGCAGGCCGAGAAGACCTTCGACGCCGAGCAGTCACGCAAGGCCGCCGAGAAGCTCATGGCGGGCGGACGCGGTAACCAGTTCGGCCTCGACGACTTCCTCGCCCAGATGCAGCAGATGCGCAAGCTCGGGCCGATGAGCAAGATCTTCGGGATGCTGCCCGGCATGGGCCAGTTCAAGGACCAGATCAACGCGATCGACGAGAAGGAGATCGACCGCATCGAGGCCATCATCTACTCGATGACCCCCGCCGAGCGGGCCGACGTGTCGCTGCTCAACGGCTCGCGGCGAGCCCGCATCGCCAAGGGCGCCGGCGTCACGGTCACCGATGTCAACAACCTCGTCAACCG
>DAIESZ010000187.1 GCA_027346035.1 Propionibacteriaceae bacterium | reverse complement strand
CGTCGTGCGCGCTGACTCTCGCCACGAGCAGGTGATCGAGACCACGACGACCGGGCTCGATCTGTTCGGCGACGACAAGCGCGTGGTGGCGATGCGGGTCGACGGCGACCTGCTCGACCTGCAGCGGCAGATCCCCGAGGGTGCGGTGGTCGAGGCGGTCGAGATCGACTCGCCCGACGGACTCAACATCCTGCGCCACTCCACCGGGCACGTCACGGCCCAGGCCCTGCAGAACCTGTTCGCGGACGCGAAGCTCGGCATCGGGCCGCCCATCACCGACGGCTACTACTACGACTTCCAGGTGCAGCCCCTCGATCCCGACGACCTCAAGGCGATCGAGAAGCGGATGGGCCAGATCATCAAGGAGAAGCAGCGCTTCGTCCGCCGCGTCGTCAGTGACGAGCAGGCGCGGGGAGAGCTGGCGTCCGAGCCCTTCAAGCTGGAGCTGATCGCGGACAAGTCGACGGCCACGGCCGACGACGGCAGCGCGGTCGAGGTGGGCGGGGCGGAGTTGACGATGTACGACAACGTGCGCCGCGACGGCAGCGTGGCCTGGAAGGACCTCTGCCGCGGCCCGCACGTGCCCGACACCGGCTATATCCGCGCGTTCTCCGTCACCCGCGCGTCGGCGGCCTACTGGCGTGGTGATCAGGGCAAAGCCCAACTGCAGCGCGTCTACGGCACCGCCTGGCCTACCAAGGACGATCTGGTCGCCTACGAGCACCGGCTCGCCGAGGCCGCCCGGCGCGACCACCGCAAGCTGGGTCTGGAACTCGACCTGTTCAGCTTCCCCGAGGAACTGGGCGCCGGCCTGCCGGTGTTCCACCCCAAGGGGGGCGTGATCAAGCGGGAGATGGAGGACTACGTCCGCCAGCAGCACATCGACTACGGCTTCGATTACGTCGGCACCCCGCACATCGCCCGCGAGCAGTTGTTCTACACCTCGGGCCACCTGCCCTACTTCGGCGACATGATGTTCCCGCCGATCGACGACGACGGACAGAACTACCGGCTCAAGGCCATGAACTGCCCCATGCACAACCTCATCTACGCCAGCCGTGGACGTTCCTACCGCGAGCTGCCGATGCGGCTGTTCGAGTTCGGAACGGTCTACCGCAACGAGAAGTCCGGCGTGCTCCAGGGGCTCACCCGGGTGCGTTCGATCACCCAGGACGACTCCCACAGCTACGTCACCAGCGACCAGGTGGCCGACGAGCTCCGCCACCTGCTGAACTTCGTCCTGAAACTGCTGCGCGACTTCGGCCTCAACGACTTCTACCTCGAACTGTCCACCCGCGACGAGGGCAAGAAGAAGGACAAGTTCCTCGGCACCGACGAACAGTGGGAGGTCGCCACGCGCACCCTCGAAGAGGTCGGACGGGCCAGCGGGCTCGACCTCGTCGCCGACCCCGGCGGTGCCGCGTTCTACGGTCCCAAGATCTCCGTGCAGGCGAAGGACGCCATCGGGCGCACCTGGCAGATGTCGACCATCCAGCTCGACTTCATGCAGCCCGAGCGCTTCGGCCTCGAATACACCGCGCCCGACGGATCGCACCAGACCCCGGTGATGATCCACTCGGCGAAGTTCGGGTCGATCGAACGGTTCCTCGGAGTGCTCACCGAGCACTACGCGGGGGCGTTCCCCGCGTGGCTGTCCCCGGTGCAGGTGCTTGGCGTGCCGGTCGCCGACGAGTTCACCGACCACCTCCGGGGCTTCCTCGACACGCTGGCGGCGTCCGGTGTGCGGGTCGAACTCGACGCCTCCGACGACCGGTTCGGCAAGAAGATCCGCAACGCCACCAAGCAGAAGGTGCCGTTCATCCTGATCGCCGGCGGTGACGACCGCGATGCAGGGGCCATCAGCTTCCGCGACCGCGACGGGTCGCAGCGCAATCAGGTGCCGCTCGACGTGGCGGCGTCCGAGATCATCGCCCACATCGCCGCGCGTCGCAACGACGACCCGTCCGGAACCGACGTGAGTGAGGCCTGAGGGGTCGATGCCCGCTTCCCCGGAGTTCACCGAGCCGCCGGAACCGATCGAGGACGCCGGCGCGCTCGCCGGTGCGCCCGACGCGTTCCGGCGGCTGTGGACGCCCCACCGGATGGCCTACATCGCCGGTGAGTCGAAACCCACGGCGACCGACGAGCCGCATTGCCCCTTCTGCCGTGCTCCGAGCCGCTCGGACGCCGCGGGGCTCATCGTCGCCCGTGGCGAGGCGTGCTACGTGGTGATGAACCTCTACCCTTATTCGCCCGGGCACCTGCTTGTCTGCCCTTATCGGCACGTCGCTGACTACGTCGACGCCACTCCGGCCGAGGTCGCCGAGATGTCTCGACTCACCCGGATCGCGGTCCGGGCGCTGAGCCGGGTGTCGCATCCGGCAGGGTTCAACATCGGCATGAACCAGGGCGATGTGGCGGGGGCCGGCATCGGCGCCCACCTGCACCAGCACGTGGTGCCCCGGTGGCTCGGCGACACGAACTTCCTCCCCATCGTCGCCCAGACGCGGGCGGTACCCCAACTGCTCGGCGACGCCCGGGCGGCCCTGGCCGACGCCTGGGCGGTCGCCACCGCAGCCGAGGACGGGGCGGACCGCGATGCTTGAGCGTTTCCGGGCGGGCTGGGCCCGCGCGATGACCCCGCCGGCCAGGCTGTTCATCGCCCTGCACGTCACTCCCAACACGATCACCTGGGTTGGCACCCTGTTCACGGTCCTGGCAGCCCTCGTCTGCTTTCCGCAGGGGTGGCTGTGGCAGGGCGTGCTGATCATCACCGTGTTCATCTTCTCCGACGGCATCGACGGGCAGATGGCCCGGATGATGGGCCGCAAGTCCACCTGGGGTGCGTTCCTCGACTCGAGCCTCGACCGCATCGGCGACGGCGCCGTGTTCGGCGGCATCGTGCTCTACTACGCCGGGCCCGGCCATTCCCAGTTGTGGGCCGGGATCGCGCTGGGAGCCCTGGTCATGGGCCAGGTCACGAGCTACGTGAAGGCCCGCGGCGAAGCACTCGGCGTCCAGGTGAGCGGCGGGCTCGCCGCCCGGGCCGACCGACTCCTCGTGCTGCTCGTCGCGGCGTTCTTCGGCAGTGTGTTCCACCTGTGGTGGCTGCTGCCGCTGGCCCTGTGCTGGGGATTCTTCGCGAGTTCGGTGACGGTGGGTCAGCGGATGATGCAGGTGGCCAAGGCACCCTCCGAACACGACGCGGCCGTCTGAGTCATGGTGCGAGCGTCAGCTGGGGGAGGGCAGCTCGCCAAGACGCTGGGGGTGGTGCAACGCACCCCGCGTCCGGTTCTGGACGCGGCATCGACCCTCGCCGGATGGCAGCAGTCATGGCGGCCGAGTGCCGGGGTGAGGCAGTGGCAGCGCACGGTGGCCACGATGACCGGCACCAGGCCGGATCGGCCGACCACCCGGCGCGCGGTCACCTCGTGGGCAAGGAACCTCATCGAGTCCGCCCAACTGGCGTCGTGGACGCCGCAGGAAGTCGTCGACAGGATCGAGATCGATCCGGCGGCCCGGGAGCGCCTGTTCTCCGCCCACCAGGGCACCGGCGCCGTGGCAGCCCTGCCTCACCTCGGCAGCTGGGACCATGCCGGCGCCTGGGCCTGTCTCACGGGGATGCCGGTCAGCTCCGTCGCCGAGCAGTTGCCCCCCGCCGACTACGAGTTCTTCGCGGCCGCCCGGGGGGCGCTGGGCATGCGGATCTACCCACACCGCGACCCGCAGGTGATACCCCACCTGGTCGATGACTGCCGCAACGGGCGACTGGTGTGCCTGTTGGCCGACCGCAACCTGTCCCGTGGAGGTGTCGAGGTCGACTGGCCGACGGCATTCGGGCCGCGCCGGATGCGGGTGCCCGCGGGCCCGGCACAGGTGGCACTGGAGAGCGGGGCCACCCTGCTGGCCGTCACCACCTACTACGCCGGCCGACGCCTGCACATCGATGTGTCCGAGCCCATCACCGCTCCGCCCGGACCGGGACAGGTGGCTGCGATGAGCCAGCGGCTCGTCGACATCTTCGCCGTGGCCATCCGGCAGCGCCCGTACGACTGGCACGTCCTCCAGCCTTTCTTCCCCGAGGACCGGCGGCAGGCTCCCGTGCCCCGCATCGGATCGGAGCACCGATGATGCGGGTCGGACTTGTCTGCCCGTATTCGTTCAACAGTGCGGGCGGGGTGCAGAACCATGTGCTGGGGCTGGCCGGTTGGCTCGCCGACACCGGGCATGAGGTGAGCATCCTCGGGCCGGGCTGCCCGAGCCCTGACACCCTCCGCCGTAATCGCGTGCCGGCCAACCGGTTCGTCAGCAGCGGTTACAGCATTCCCGTGCGCTACAACGGGTCGATCGCGCGGGTCAGTTTCGACCCCGTCGTTGCCCGCCGCGTGCGGGGCTGGCTGCTCGCGGGCCGATTCGACGTCGTGCATCTGCACGAGCCCATCACTCCCAGCGTCTCGGCCATCGCCCTGCTGCGCACGCACTACCCGGTCGTGGCCACCTTCCACACCGCGACACCCGGTTCGCGCACGATGCGCTGGGTCGGCCAGTCGCTTCCCCAAGTGATCCGCCGCATCGACGTGGGCATCGCGGTGTCGCGGGTGGCCCAGGAAGTGGCCCGCGAGCACATCGGCATCGAGAGCACCGTGATCGGCAACGGCATCCGGATGAGCGACCACGCGCGGATCGGCGTGAGCACCCGGTGGCGCGGCGGGGAGCACCCGCAACTGACGTTCATCGGTCGGTACTCCGAGCCGCGCAAGGGGTTCCCCGTGCTGCGCGCCGCCCTGCCACTCATCCGGGCCGCGTACCCCGACGTTCGGGTGACGGTCATCGGCAGCGGTGCGCCGACCATCGAGCGCGGCGTCCGAT
>DAIESZ010000161.1 GCA_027346035.1 Propionibacteriaceae bacterium | reverse complement strand
CCGCCCCCGGCTGCTCGACACAGGTGAGCGGAACGGGCGGCTCAGCGGCATCTCTGGGCGTGTCCGGCATCAGCACCGCGTTGACTGCCCCGATCTGCTCGCCTCCGCCGGACCCCGGGCGTCCTCGATGCGCGGTAGGTTCGTGCCGTCGCATCTGAAGGAGCAAGCATGCTGGTCGCGTTCTCGGTCGCCCCCTCCGGTGGCGACAACCCCGACGGTTCGGTACACGACGCGGTCGCCGCCGCCGTGCGGGTGGTCCGCGCATCGGGGCTGCCCCACCGCACCGACTCGATGTTCACGACGATCGAGGGCACCTGGGACGAGTGTTTCCGGGTGGTCAAGGAGGCCACCGAGGCGGTCGGCGCATACGGACCTCGGGTGTCGCTGGTGCTCAAGGCCGACATCCGCCCGTCACACACCGGCGAGATCACCGGGAAACTCGAGCGCCTCGAGCGGGCCATCTCTGATGCCGAGCAGCGCGCCGACTCGGGGAATAACCCCTAACCCGACCCCCTGCCTCGCCGAGATACCCACCGGCGTACTCTCCGACGAGAGGCGATGCCGCCGCGCCGCCAGCGCGCCGACCGCCGCGCCAGAGGAGGTCACCATGACGCACCACCCCGATATCACCGCACTCCCCGACCTCTCGGTCGGGCTCGGCCGGGTGGGTCCGGTCCGCACCCGGATGCCCGTCTACATGGACATGCTGCCGCCGTGCAACGCGGGGTGCCCGGCCGGTGAGAACATCCAGGAGTGGCTGCGCCTCATCAAGGCCGGTGAGGACGAGAGCGCTTGGCGCCAGCTCACCCGCGACAACCCGTTCCCCGCCATCCATGGCCGCGTCTGTTACCACCCGTGCGAGACCGCCTGCAACCGTCAGGACCTCGACTCGTCGGTGTCGATCAACTCGGTCGAGCGCTACCTCGGCGACCAGGCGATCGAGAAGGGCTGGACGTTCCACCCGCCGCGCAACAACACGGGATACCGGGTGCTCGTCATCGGGGCCGGCCCCTCCGGGTTGTCGGCCGCCTACCATCTGGCGCGCCTCGGTCACGAGGTCGAGATCCACGATTCGGCACCGCTGCCGGGCGGCATGATGCGCTACGGGATCCCCGAATACCGCCTGCCGCGCGACGTGCTCGACGCGGAGGTGCAACGGATCGTCGACCTCGGCGTCCGGATCGTCAACAACCACAAGGTCGAAGACCTGCTCGAGGAGCAGCGCTCCGGAGGCTTCGACGCGGTCTTCGTCGCGGTCGGCGCCCACCTGTCGAAGCGGGTCGACATTCCCAACCAGGACGCCAAGCGGATCGTCGACGCCGTCAGCTTCCTGCGCGACGTCGCCAGCGGAGAGCACCCGGTCATCGGACGCCGGGTCGCGGTCTACGGCGGCGGCAACACCGCCATGGACGCCGCGCGCGTCGCCCGCCGCCTCGGCGCCGAGGAGTCGGTGATCGTCTACCGGCGCACGCAGGCCCAGATGCCGGCCCACGAGGAGGAACTCCTCGAGGCGGAGCGTGAGGGCATCCAGATGCACTGGCTGCGCACGATCAGTTCGATGGACGACAACGACATCACCGTCGAGATCATGGAACTCGACGAGAACGGTCGGGCCCGGGGCACCGGACGCTTCGAGCGGCTCGAGGCCGACACGGTGATCCTCGCCGTCGGCCAGGAGGCCGACACGAAGTTCCTGCACAACATTCCGGGCATGCGCTTCGAGGACGACGTCGTGCAGGTCAGCAATTCGACCCTGATGACCGACGTGCCGGGCATCTTCGCCGGTGGCGACGCCGTGCCGTCGGAACGCACCGTGACCATCGGCGTGGGCCACGGCAAGAAGGCGTCCCGGCAGATCGACGCCTGGCTCAACCGGCACGACGACACCCGCCCCGCGAAGCACCCCGTGGTCACCTTCGACATGCTCAACCTCTGGTACTTCGGCGACCACGAGCGCCGGGTGCAGCCCGAGACCGATCCCAGCCTGCGGATCGGCTTCGACGAGGTCGTCGGCGGCCTCGAACCCGACCAGGCACGCTTCGAGGCGGCCCGCTGCCTGTCCTGCGGCAACTGTTTCGAATGCGACGGCTGCCTGGGCTCGTGCCCCGAGGACGCCATCATCAAGCTCGGCGAGGGCCATCGATACCGCTTCGACTACGAGCGGTGCACCGGCTGCGGCACGTGCGCCGAACAGTGCCCTGTCCACGCCATTGAAATGATCCCGGAGCAGCGATGACCACCTACTACACCACCCACGTACCCGGGAGCGAAGACCTGTCACAGGTGGCCAGCAGCCCGATGCCCGAGAGCGTCGCGGGGCTGCTGGCCCAGCCGGCCGGCACCCCCGAGCCCCAGGCGCCGATCGCGCTGGGCGAACGCGTGATCGTCGACGGCAACGAGGCCGCGGCCGACGTGGCCTACCGGCTCAACGAGCTGTGCTCGATCTATCCGATCACCCCGTCGTCGACGATGGCCGAGCTGGCCGACGAGTGGGCGGCCCACGGTCGTCCCAACGTCTGGGGCCAGGTGCCGACCGTCGTCGAGATGCAGTCCGAGGGCGGCGCGGCCGGCGCCATGCACGGCGCACTGCAGGGCGGTGCCATGTGCACCACCTTCACAGCCTCCCAGGGGCTGCTGCTGATGATCCCGAACCTGTACAAGATCGCCGGTGAGCTCACCAGCACGGTGTTCCACGTCGCGGCCCGCTCGCTGGCCGCGCAGGGCCTGTCGATCTTCGGCGACCACCAGGACGTCATGGCCGTGCGCCAGACCGGCGTCGCGCTGCTGTCGTCGGCGTCGGTGCAGGAGGCCCACGACATGGCCCTCATCGCCCAGGTGTCGACGATGCACACCCGTATTCCGTTCGTGCACTTCTTCGACGGGTTCCGCACCAGCCACGAGCTCAACACCCTCGAGCGGCTGAGTGACGACGTGTTGAGGGCGATGGTGCCGGCGACACTGCTCCAGGAGCACCGCGCCCGGGCGCTGTCGCCGGAGAACCCGTTCATCCGCGGCACCGCGCAGAACCCCGACACCTACTTCCAGTCGCGCGAGACCGTCAACTCGTTCTACGCGTGGACGCCCACCGTCGTGCAGAAGGTGATGGACCGCTTCGCCGACCACACCGGACGCCAGTATCACCTCGTCGACTACTTCGGCGATCCCGACGCCGAGCGGGTCATCGTGGTGATGGGATCGGGTGCCGAGACCGCCATCCAGACCGCCGAGCACCTCAACGCCCAGGGCGCGAAGGTCGGGGTGGTGCAGATCCGCCTCTACCGCCCGT
>DAIESZ010000151.1 GCA_027346035.1 Propionibacteriaceae bacterium | reverse complement strand
CATGGGCAGGTGGCTGTCGGTCAGGCCGCTGAGATCGCTGTGGTCGCCGAACAGGGTGGTGACGCCCAGCGCCTCCAAGTCGCCGACCAGGTCGCGGTAGAGCTCGGCGTGCCACTTCGGCATGGTGAGGTCGCGCTTCTCGGGTGCGGCCGCCAGCACCTTCTCGAAGGTCGCGGCGCCGCCGATCCGGGCCAGCGTGCCCAAGGGGCGGGTGGCGTCCCAGCCGCCGGGGACCCGGACGATCGGCCGCACCAGCAGCAGCTCGACATCGGGGTCGGCGAAGGGAATCGAGGCGCCCTTCCAGGTCTCGCCGAACGCGAACCGGATCTTCTGCGACGAGTGCATCAGCGGGGCCTGTAGCTGTTGCCCGGCGCTGCCGGTGAACGGGCCGTCGGCGGTCTTGGCCGGGTCGAAGGACACCTGCCAGCGTCCCTTGAAGTAGACCGCGTTGCCGAGCACCAGCCGGGTCAGCCCGTCGACCGACCCCGGGGGAAGGATCTCGTCGATCAGCCCGTTGGTGTTCTTCGCCGCCCAGGCGTTGATGCCGTTCCGGGCGGCCTCCGGGTCGGTCGTGAAGTCGGTCGGGATCACCCCGACGCCGAACCACCGGGCGAGCGCGTCGAGGAACGGCTTGCTCAGGTCGAAGCCCCGCTGTGCCCAGGCGGCGTCGGCGACGGTCAGCGTCACCTTGTCGCGCGCGCCGACCGCGTCGAGGGCCTGCAGCACCGCGTTGAGTTCGGCGTCCAGGTGCTCGGTGGTGCTGCCGAACAGGTGCTGCAGTTCGGACGCCGTCACGCCGGCCGCGCCGTTGCGGAGCATGCCGATGGCCGCGGCCAGCGACAACGGCGAGACCACCGCGTTGGCGGCGTCCAACTCGTCGAGCAGGGCGACCGCGAACGGTCCGAGCGACGACGTGGCCTGCGCCGCAGGTGCTCGGGTGACGTCCTTCGCGAACCAGGTGCCGTACTGGGCGGTATCTCGTGAAGGGTTCCGCGACGAGCAACCACTCATCAGCGGGACGCCGACCACGGCGAGAGCGGCCAGGTCGAGCAGCGTGCGACGGGTCATCATGGTCATCCTCCTGCCCTCGAGAGCGACTCTGGCACGGGAAGGGGTGCATGACCACCCGTTCGCCCGAGGTCCGCGGAACCGGCGAGGGCAGGAGTGGTCGCCGGGAGGCGGGTGCTCGGGGCGGGTCGGCGTCACATGAGGTCGAAGCGGTCGAGCATCATCACCTTGTGCCAGGCGGCGATGAAGTCGTGCACGAACTTCCCCCGGGCGTCGTCGCTGGCGTAGACCTCGGCCACCGCCCGCAGCTGCGAGTTGGATCCGAAGATGAGGTCGGCCCGGGTTGCCGTCCAGTCGGCCCCGCCCGCGCTTCCCGTGAACGTCTCCTCGTCGTCGCCGGTGGGATCCCAGGTGATCTCCTGATCGGTGATCGTGGTGAAGAAGTCGTTGGTGAGGACGCCGACCGAGTCGGTGAAGACCCCTGCCGTCGACCCGCCCACGGTCGCGCCGAGAGCCCGCAGACCCCCGACCAGCACGGTCATCTCAGGTGCGCTGAGGGTGAGCAGGCGGGCCCGCTCGACCAGCAGCTGCTCGGTGGGTGCGGTGGCGGCCGGGCCCCGGTAGTTGCGGAATCCGTCGGCGGCGGGCTCGAGCCACGCCAGCCCCGAGGCGTCGGTCTGCTCCGCCGCGGCGTCCGTCCGCCCGGGAATGAACGGCACCCCCATGCCGAATCCGGCGTCGGCGGCGGCCTTCTCGACCGCCGCGACCCCACCCAGCACGATCAGGTCGGCGAGCGAGATGCGTCCCCGGCCGCCGGAGTTGAACTCCTGCCGCACCCGCTCCAGGGTGTCCAGCACCCTCGCCAGCTGCTCGGGGTCGTTCGCCGCCCACCGGTTCATCGGTGCCAGCCGGATCCGCGCGCCGTTGGCTCCTCCGCGCTTGTCGGTGCCGCGGTACGTGGACGCCGACGCCCACGCCGTCGCGACCAGCTCGGACACACTCAGCCCGGACGCCAGCACGGCCAGCTTGAGCGCAGCGATGTCGGCGTCGGACACCAGAGGATGCTCAACCGGCGGAACGGGATCCTGCCAGTCGAGGTCCTCCGCCGGCACCTCGGGGCCGAGGTAGCGCGACTTCGGGCCCATGTCGCGGTGGGTGAGCTTGAACCAGGCGCGGGCGAAGGCGTCGGCGAACTCGTCGGGATGCTCGTGGAAGCGCCGCGCGATCGGCCCGTAGGTCGGGTCGAACCGCAGCGACAGGTCGGTCGTGAGCATGGTCGGCCGGCGGGCGGGCTCGTTGGTCTCGGGATCGGGCACGTCGTGGGGGGCGTCCTTGGCCACCCACTGCTTGGCGCCGGCCGGGCTGTCCTCCAGTTCCCACTCGTGGCCGAACAGGTTGTCGAGGAACAGCGTCGACCACGCGGTCGGTCGCTGGGTCCACGTCACCTCGAGCCCACTCGTGATCGCGTCGCGGCCCTTGCCCGTGCCGTAGCTGCTCTTCCAGCCGAGGCCCATCTGCTCGATCGGGGCGGCTTCCGGTTCGGGGCCGACGTTGTCGGCCGGACCGGCGCCGTGGGTCTTGCCGAAGGTGTGGCCTCCGGCGATCAGCGCGACGGTTTCCTCGTCGTTCATGGCCATCCGGGCGAACGTCTCGCGGATGTCACCGGCCGCGGCGATCGGGTCGGGGTTGCCGTTGGGGCCCTCGGGGTTGACGTAGATGAGGCCCATCTGCACGGCGGCCAGCGGGTTGTCGAGTTGGCGGTCACCGCGGTAGCGCTCGTCGCCCAACCAGGTGGTCTCGTGTCCCCAGTTGACCCTCTCCGGCTCCCAGCTGTCGACCCGGCCGCCTCCGAAGCCGAAGGTGGTGAAGCCCATCTGTTCCAGCGCCACGTTGCCGGTGAGCACCATGAGGTCGCCCCACGACAGCCTGCGGCCGTACTTCTTCTTGACCGGCCACAGCAGGCGCCGGGCCTTGTCGAGACCGACGTTGTCGGGCCAGCTGTTCAGCGGCGCGAACCGCTGCTCGGCGCCCCCCGCGCCGCCCCGCCCGTCCTGCACGCGGTAGGTGCCGGCGCTGTGCCACGCCATCCGGATGAACAGCGGGCCGTAGTTGCCGAAATCGGCCGGCCACCAGTCCTTGGAGTCGGTGAGGACGGCCGCGATGTCGGCCTTGACCTCGTCGAGGTCGAGCGACGTGAACTCCTCGGCGTAGTCGAAGTCATCGCCCATCGGGTCGCTCGCGGGCGGGTTCGCGTTCAGGACGGCCAGGTCGAGGCGGTCTGGCCACCAGTCGCGGTTGGACGCTCCGTCAGTGCGGGGGCGTGCGACGGGGCAGGTGGGCTCGTGGGACATGTCCCCACCCTAGGTCGGCCCTTGTGGAGGGCAAGTCCTCAGCGCTGCTGGGCGACGATGCTGGCCGCCTCCTGGCGGGCCGGCAGGTCGTTGCCCTGCGTGAGGTGGGCGAGGTGCTCGGGGATCTCCCGCCCGTAGTGGCGCATCGCCTTCACATAGAGGCGTCCCGCGCGGTACGAGGAGCGGACGAGCGGCCCGCTCATCACCCCGGCGAAACCGGCCTCGCGGGCCACCTTGCTCCAGTGCACGAACTCGGACGGCTCGACCCACCGGTCGATCGGGTGGTGCAGCTTCGAGGGGCGGAGGTACTGCGTGATCGTGAGGATGTCGCAGTGGGCGTCGGCGAGGTCGTGGATGGCCTGCCCGATCTCGTCGGCGGTCTCGCCCATGCCGAGGATGAGGTTCGACTTGGTGATCAGGCCGTCGTCGTGGGCCATCGTGAGCACCCGGAGCGACTTGTCGTAGGTGAACGCGGGGCGGATCCGCTTGAAGATGCGGGGCACGGTCTCGAGGTTGTGGGCGAACACCTCCGGTCGCGCGTCGAACACCTGGCCGACCAGTTCGGGCTTCGCGCCGAAGTCGGGGGGCAGGATCTCGACCCCGGTGTTGGGGTTGACCCGGTGGATCTGGCGGATCGTCTCGGCGTAGAGGGACGCCGCCCCGTCGGGCTGGTCATCGCGGGCGACGCCGGTGACGGTGGCGTAGCGGAGGCCCATCTGCTGCACCGACTCGGCGACCCGCCGCGGCTCGTCGGGGTCGAGCGCGCGCGGGCGTCCGGTGGCGATGTCGCAGAAATCGCAGCGCCGCGTGCAGATGTCACCACCGATGAGGAAGGTGGCCTCGCGGTCCTCCCAGCACTCGAAGATGTTGGGGCACTGGGCCTCCTGGCACACGGTGTGCAGCCCCTCGGACTTCACCATCGACTGCAACTCCGAGTACTGCTCGCCCATGTGGGCGGTGGTGCGGATCCAGGACGGCTTGCGCTCGATCGGGGTCTCGGCATTCCTCGCCTCGACCCGCAGCAGTCGGCGTCCGTCGGGGGCCGTGGAGACGGGACTGGTGGTGCTCTCGTTGGTCATCGGATTCCTCCTGCGCTCAGTTCGGCCGTCTGCTTCTCCAGCAACGCCCGCCATCGGCGGATTCCCTCGGCGGCCACCGGGTCGAGCACGTCGGCGAGCGCCCGCTCGGCCACGGGGAGGACGTCACGCACGCCGACCCGGCGTCCGAGTTCGGCGGAGATCGACGACACCGAGGCGTCCTCGATGCCGCACGGAACGATGTTGTCGCCCCACGACAGGTCGGCGTCGCAGTTGAGCGCGAAACCGTGCATCGTGCACTGCCGGGACACCCGGACGCCGATCGCGCCCACCTTGCGGTCGGGGCCACGGTCGTCGGCGAGCACCCACACGCCGGAGCGCCCCTCGACCCGGGTTGTCTCGACCCCGAAGTGGCGGGTGACCCGCATCATCACCTCTTCGAGGTTGCGCACGTGACCCACCACATTGATCGGGGCCGGCAGTCGGATGATCGGGTAGGCGACGAGCTGCCCGGGGCCGTGCCAGGTGATCTTGCCACCCCGGTCGGTGTCGACGACCTCGGTGCCGTCCTTGGGGCGCATGTGGTCTTCGGTGGTGCGACCGGCGGTGTAGACCGGCGAGTGCTCCAGCAGCAGCACGGTGGGTGGTGTGGTGCCGTCGGCCACCCGGGTGAGGACATCGCGCTGGTACGCCCAGGCCTCCCGGTAGTCGACGAACGTGGGCGAGAACCCCAGATGCTCGAACCGCATGGCGTTCACGCTACCCGCGACCGGAAGAACGTCACTTCCACAGGGTCGCGATGATGAAGGATGCGGCCATCAGGCCCATACCGACGAGAATGTTCCATCCGCCGGTGAAGCCCGGGATGAAGTTTCCGATGATGTAGTAGAGCACCAGCCAGATGACGCCGAGCAGGCCGACGGGCACGAACACCCACGGAACCCAGGTGCGGTCTCCGCCCACACCGAGGCGCTCGCGCTCGGCCCGCTTGCTGGCCAGGCGCTCATCAGTGACCTTCTTGCGCTTGCGAGCTGCTTCGGTGCGCAGTTTCGACTCGGGCACGGTTGCGACTCCTTACGCCGGTGGTACCCAGGTAGCCTAGTCAATGTCCCGGAGAAAGACACGCCGGGAGCCCGAAGCGACTGCGCGGAGGTGCGTGTGTCAGACCCGATGCCGGCGGGCCCAGGCCACGCATGGTGGCGTGGCCTGCCCGCCCGGATGCATCGTGCCTGGTCCATTCAGGTGCACGGACGCCGCCGCTACGTCTCCGCATTCGTCCTGCTGATGGCGGCCGCGCTGATCACCGTGAGCGCCCGGGTCGCCGGCGGCCACGACCTGCGTCCGGCCCGCAACAGCGATCTCATCGGCCTCGTCGAGTCCCAGGGCCAGCACAACCGCGACCTCGCCACTCAGGCGCAGCAACTGCAGTCGGACGTGCGGCGGCTCACGGGCTCGGCGGCCCCCGCGCCCCCCGATCAGGGCATGTCGGCCGCGGCCGTGGCCGCCGGGACGGTGGCCGTCGCGGGTCCCGGCGTCCGGGTGACCCTCAACGACGCCCCGCTGTCGGTGCAGCCCGTCGGCGTCGACCCCGACCTGCTCGTCGTGCACCAGCAGGACATCCAGACGTTCACCAACCTGTTGTGGCGTGCCGGCGCGGAGGCGATGAGCATCCAGGGCGTGCGGATCGGGTCGACCTCCAGCATCAAGTGCGTGGGAAACACGGTCATCGTGGGCGGCGTGCCCTACGCGCCGCCCTACGTCATCGAGGCGATCGGCAACCAGCAGGCCATGCTCAACGCCCTGGCCACCGACCCGGGGGCGGTGATCTACCGGCAGTACGTCACCGCGTACGGTCTCGGATACACCCAGCAGAGCGTCGGCACGCTCAGGCTGCCCGCCTGGAACGGGGTGGCCGACCTCACCTACGCGACCCCGATGCCCTGACCGTGCCCGACCCCGGCGAGTCGACGACCCGAACGTGGGCAGCGTCCGGTGGGGGGTCGACGACGAACCGGAAGCGGCCAGTGTCGGGCAGAGCACCGGCCGGCCCAGGCGGCTGTTCCTCCCGGACGCTGTGAGCGCGGGCCGGAGCCACGGAGCGTCCCCGTAGACTGTGCCGGTGGCTCGGATCCTGGTGGTCGACAACTACGACTCGTTCGTCTACAACCTCGTGCAGTACCTCGCGCAGATCGGGGCCGAGGTCGAGGTGTGGCGCAACGACGACCCGCGGTTCCGGCAGCCGGATTTCCTGGCCGGGTTCGACGGCGTCCTGCTGTCACCCGGACCCGGCACGCCCGAGCACGCCGGCGTCTGCGTCGACCTCGTGCGTGAGCACGCCGCGGAACTGCCGATCTTCGGCGTCTGCCTCGGACTGCAGTCGATGGGGGTGGCGTTCGGGGGAGTGGTCGGCCGTGCCCCCGAGGTGATGCACGGCAAGACCTCGCTGGTTCACCACGACGGACGCGGCGTGTTCGCCGGCCTTCCGTCGCCGATCACCGCCACCCGCTACCACTCGCTCGCGATCGATCCGGCCACCGTGCCCGACGAACTCGAGGTGACGGCCCGCACCGACACCGGCATCATCATGGGCGTCCGACACCGCAGCCTGCCCGTCGAATCGGTGCAGTTCCATCCCGAGAGCGTGCTCACCGAGGGCGGGTACCAGATGCTCGCGAACTGGCTCGCCGTATGCGGGGACGCCGAGGCGCCCACCAGGGCCAAGCACCTGTCCCCGCTGATGGCGGTGCCGTCGACCTGATCCCCGCCGCGGAGGTTCGGCCGGCGGCGCCGGCGGGCGGTGGCCGGTTCAGCTGTTGGTCGGTGTCGAGGAGGCCGACGCGGTCGGCGACGAGGGCGCGCTGGGGGAGTTCGACGTGGTCGCGGTGGCTGATGGGGTGCTGGGGGCCTTGGCGAGGTAGACCTTGAGTGGGTCGGTGCGTAGTGCCAGGGTTCCCGGCTGGGGGTCCTGGCTGATGATCGTGCCGGGGGAGGACTGGGTGGTTTCCTGTTCGCCGGCGACGACGACGTTGCTGAAGCCCTGGTCGGCGGCGTAGGTCTTGGCGTCGGCGAGGGTGAGGCCGCCGAGGTTGGGGACGCTGCTCTTGCCGGTGGCGACGTAGATCGTCACGGTGCTGCCGACGGACTCGGTGGCGCCCTGATCGGGGCTGACCTTGACGACGGTGCCCTTCTTGTCGGTTGGCGACTCGGTCGACGCGTCCTGCTGGTTGACCTGGAACCCGGCCTGCGTGAGCAGGTTCGTGGCGTCCTTGGCGCTGAGGCCGACGAGTCCGGTGGGGATCTGGGCGGTCTTCGGGCCGAGGTTGACCACGATGGTCACGTCGGCGCCGGGTGTCACGGTGGCCTGGGCGGTCGGGTTCTGGCTGATCACCTGGCCCTGGGTGCCGGCCGGGCCGTTGGTGGTCTGCACCACGGGGCTGAGGTTGCGGTCGTTGAGTTGCTGCTCGGCCTGCTGCTGGGTGTAGCTGATCACCCCCGGCACCTGCACCGTGGTGGGCCGGCTGGGCCGGGTGAACTCGTACAGGGCGAACGCGAGCACGCCGATCAGCGCGGCCAGCAGGATCCCCAGGATCACCGTCGACGCCGACGGCCCCCGACGCCGTCCGGGTTGCGGGTGTGGCTCGGTGTCGGCCCGGCGGGTGACCACCTGGGTGCCGGTGGGGTCATCGACGGGCCCATGCGCCAGCACGGTGGTCGCCAGGGTCGGCGTGGGATCGGGCATCGGCAGTGGTGGTGGCGCGGCGACCGGGGCGCCGGCCAGCAGCCGGGCGATGTCGTCGTGCATCTCCCGCGCCGACTGGTAGCGGTCGGCGGGATCCTTCTCCAGCGCCTTCATCACCACCGCGTCCATCGACTGGGTGATCTCCGGATCCAGGGTGCTCGGCGGGGTCGGCACCTCCCGCACATGCTGGTAGGCCACACTCACCGGCGAATCCCCCACGAACGGCGGACGCCCCACCAGCAACTCGTACAACAAACACCCCGAGGAGTACACATCGGACCGGGCATCGACCGTCTCCCCACGGGCCTGCTCCGGGGACAGGTACTGGGCGGTGCCGATCACCGCCGCCGTCTGCGTCATCGTCGCCGACGTGTCCGCGACCGCCCGCGCGATCCCGAAATCCATCACCTTCACCGTGCCGTTCGGCGTCAACATCACGTTCGCCGGTTTGATGTCACGGTGGATGATGCCCGCCCGATGCGAATAACCCAACGCATCCAACACGCCCTGGGTGAACTCCAGGGCCCGCTCCGGCAGGATCCGCCGATCATCGCGCAACACGTCCTTCAGCGTGTGCCCATCGACCAGCTCCATCACGATGAACGGCACGGTCACACCGGTAGCAGCGTCGAGCTCCTCACCGGTGTCGTACACCGACACGATGTTCGGGTGATTCAACCCCGCCGCCGCCTGCGCCTCCCGCCGGAACCTCGCCTGAAAGGTGGGATCACTCGCCAGATCGACACGCAGTCGCTTGATCGCCACCGCGCGCCCGAGCCGCTCGTCCGTGGCCCGCCACACCTCAGCCATACCACCACGCCCGATCACCCGCTCGAGGTGGTAGCGATCGCCGAGCAGAGGCATCTGCTCCGTCATCGCGGCGTCCTTTCGGTCGGGGTTCCGTGCGAAGTATCTCGCGGGAGGGGGAGTTGAGGCCAATGCGCCGGGGGGTTCACTGCAGTGCCTTCACGACGGCGGCGAACACCGGCCCGGCGAGTGCACCGCCGGCGATGTCGTTACGGGGGATGTTGACGCTCTCGATGAACACCGCGATCGCGACGTCGGGCTGTTGGGCGTAGCCGACGAACCAGGCGTACGGAGGTCGTGAGGGGATGGTCTGCGCGGTGCCGGTCTTGCCGCCGATCGTCACGCCGGGAACCTGGGCCTTGGTACCGGTGCCCGAGGTGACCACCGCCTGCATCATCCGCTGCTCCTCCTGGGCGTGCTGGGCGGTCATCGCCTGGCTGAGCTTCTTCGGGGTGGTGCTCTCGAGCACCTGCAGGGAGGGGGAGCGAACCTCCTGCACGAGGTAGGGCTGCATCACCACCCCGTCGTTGGCGATACCGGCGGCGACCACCGCCATCTGCAGCGGCGAGGCCGCGACGTCGTACTGACCGATCGCGCTCATCGCGGTCTCCGGTTCGTTGGGCGACACCGGGAAGTGGCTGGCAGCCGAGGTGAACCCGAGCCCGAGCGGTTTGCCGAAGCCGAACGCGTCCGCCTGGGCGCGCAACTTGTCGGCTCCCAGGCCGAGGCCGACGTTGGCGTAGGCCGTGTTGCACGACACCGCGAACGCCTGGATGAGGCTGATCCGGGTGCCGCCGCAGTTCACCTCGTTCGGCAGATAGGTGTTGGTGCCGGGCAGCTTCAGCCGCACCGGCGCGTCGACCTGTGTCTCGGGGCTCATCCCGTTCTCGAGCGCGGCGGCGGCGGTCACCAATTTGAACGTCGACCCCGGTGGGTAGATCTCCTGGGTGGCCCGGTTCGACATCGGCGACCCGGTGGCGTCGTTGAGCGAGGTCCACGCGTCACTCGCCTTGGTGAGGTCGACACTGGCCAATCTGTTGGGGTCGTAGCTCGGCTTCGAGACCATCGCGAGCACCGCGCCCGTGCGGTAGTTGAGGGCCACGACCGCCCCCTGCATCGAGCCGAGGGCGTCCCACGCAGCCTTCTGCGCCTTGGCGTTGAGGGTCGTGATGACCGTCGCCCCCTGCCGGTGGCGGCCGCTCAGCGTGTCCATGAGCCGGGTGAGGAACTGCGAGTCGGAGGTGCCGGCCAGTTCCGCGTTGTAATTCTGCTCGAGCCCGGTGCGTCCGAACTCATAGGAGTAGTAGCCGGTGACCGGTGCCCACATCGGTCCGTCGGCGTAGACCCGCTGGTAGGCGAACACCCCCTTGTCGGGCACGCTGGAGGCGATCGGGGTGCTGCCGACGAGGATGGCGCCGCGGTCCTGGGCGAATTGCGCGTCGCGCACCCGGCGGTTGGCGGGGTCGTTGACCAGGGCGTCGGCACGGAAGAGCGGGAAGTAGGTGATGTTCGCGAGCAGGGCGAAGAACAGGAGTGCGGCGAGCACCGCCACCTTGCGGATCGGTCGATTCATGGCAGGATCACCGCCGTGTCGTCGGAGGCGAAGTCGGCGACGAAGCCCCGCTGGGTGACGGGAGCCTCGGGCCGGCGAGGACGCCTGGCCTGGTGGCTGACCACCAGCAGGATCGCGATGATCATCCAGTTGATCACCATCGAGGAACCTCCCTGGCTCATGAACGGCGTCGTGAGGCCGGTGAGCGGCAGCAGCCGGGTGACGCCGCCGATGATCGCGAACACCTGCAGCGCGAACACGAAACTCAGCCCGGCGGCCAGCAGCTTCTCGAAGGGGTCGTCGGTGGTGAGTGAGATGCGCAGGCCCCTCGACACGATCAGCGCGTAGAGCATCACCACCGCCATCAGCCCGATCACGCCGAGCTCCTCGCCGATCGCCGCCGAGATGAAGTCGCTCTTGGCCAGGGGGGTGAGGCCCGGACGCCCGAGTCCCCAGCCGCGTCCGGTGAGGCCGCCCCAGGCCAGGCCGTACTCGGCCTGGATGATCTGGTAGTTCTGGTCGACGTTGTTGAACGGATGCAGCCAGGCGTCGACCCGCACCTTGACGTGGTAGGTGAACGCGTAGCCGGCCCAGGCACCCAGGGTCATGAGCAGTGCACCGAGCACCGGCCACACCGGGAGTTCGGTGGCGACGTAGAGCATCATGACGAACAGTCCGAAGAACAGCATCGACGTGCCGAGGTCGTTCTCGAAGACGAGGACAGCCAGCGAGGCCAGCCACATGACGACGATCGGCCCGAGGTCACGCACCCGCGGCAACTGCAGGCCGAGGACGCGGCGTCCGACCTTCGACAGCACCTCGCTGTGGTCGACGAGATAGCCGGCGAAGGCGATCGTCAGCACCACCTTGGCGGCCTCGGCGGGCTGGAAGCTGAACGGGCCCAGGTGGATCCAGATCGTCGACCCGCCGCTGGTGGTTCCCAGCCCCGGCACGAGCGGCAGCAGCAGCAGTGCGAGGCCGGCGAGGAACAGCAGGTAGGGGAAGCGCTGCAGTTCGCGGGGATCGTTGAGGACGAACAGCGTCGCGATGAACAGGGCCATGCCGAGCCCTGTCCACACGAGCTGGGTGGTGGCGTCGTGAAACACCGGATCGGGGATGAGGTCGATGCGGTGGATCATCGCCAGGCCGAGGCCGTTGACCGTGAGGACGAGCGGCAGGAGCAGCGGGTCAGCGTAGGGCAGCCGGATCCGGATGGCGATGTGCACCGCCAGCGCCATGCCCGTCCACAGGCCGACGACCCACGGCCAGTCCCCCGGGATGGTTCCGTTCTGGTCGAGCCCGATGAGCGCCCAGCCGCCCAGCCCGATGCTCACGGCCACCAGGTCCATGAACAGTTCGACGTTGCGGCGCTTGCGGTAGACCACCACGGTGT
The DNA here is from genome assembly GCA_027346035.1 of Propionibacteriaceae bacterium. Classification (GTDB taxonomy): domain Bacteria; phylum Actinomycetota; class Actinomycetes; order Propionibacteriales; family Propionibacteriaceae; genus JAJYQH01. The sequence goes on along the minus strand of DAIESZ010000151.1, from coordinate 2,231 downwards.
CGTCCGGCGCGCCGACGCCGGCACGGGACGCCGTCACGAGCAGTCCTCCTGGCCGGGCACGCTGGTGCTCGCCGTGGTGGGCGCGCTGGGCAGGCCCGGGGTGGCCGACGCCCTCCCCGTCGTGGCCACGGCGGACGCCGACGCGGAACCGGTGGCCCCCGGCGACGGCACCCGGTCGGACACGTCGGCCGTCGGCGACCCGGTGGCCGCCCCAGAAGCCGGGCGGGACGCCGACGCGGACGCCGATCCGGAGGGCGATGGGGACGGGGAGGGCACCGGGCCAGGCTGCTGTTGGGCGGCGCGCTGGGCGATGCACGTCTGCGCCAACACCGCGAGCTGGTGGGTGGTGGCGCGGGCACTGTCGAGGCTGTCGGCACTGATGGTGTTGTGCACCTGGTCGCGGTAGTAGCGGGGCAGGTCCGACACGAGGATGTCCTCGACGACTTCGACCCTCGACAGGGGCACCCCGGCCACGGTGTCGGGCAGTCCACGGAAGATCGCGACCCGTTCACCGGCCGGGCTGGCGGTGGCGCCCACGTAGAACTGGCTGCGCGCGTACATGACCCCGACGGCGCCGGCGGCGGTGAGCACCAGCAGCACCGAGGCCAACAGCACGATCGTCGGCAGCCACCTGTGATGCTGCCTGCCCGGCTGGTAGCGGAGTCGTTCGTGATCGACCGGAGCCATCACCCGGTCCGGTTCGTCCTCGTCGTCCGCTTCGTCCCCGTCGGTGGCGGGGGACCCGACGGGGGTGGCGCCCAGCGTCCGGACCGGGGCGACCTCGGCGTCGGTGACCGCGCCCAGCACCAGCGGCTCGGCGGCGTCCAGGATGGGGCTCTGCGAGACCACGTCGGCGAGCACGAACGTGATGTTGTCGGCACCACCCCCCGCGTGCGCCAGCTGGATCAGCTTGGGGACGGCATCGTCGAGGCTGCTGTCCCGCAGCACCGACGCGATCTTCTCGTCGCTGGTGAACCCGCTGAGCCCATCACTGCAGAACAGCAGCCGGTCGCCCTCGACGACATCGACGAGCGCGGTGTCGGGATTGCCGATCGGCTGGCCGTTGAGCACCCTCAGCAGCAGCGACCGGTGCGGGTGGGTGGCCATGTCCGCCTCGTTGAGGCGGCCCTCGTCGACGAGGGACTGCACCCAGGAGTGGTCGTGGGTGAGCCGAGTGAGTCGGCCGTCGCGGAACAGGTAGCCCCGGGAGTCGCCGATGTGCACCAGTCCGAGCTGGGTTCCCGAGAACATGGCGCCCGACACGGTGGTGCCCATGCCCTCCAGGCTGGAATCCTCGTGGATGAGGCGGGCGAGGTTGCTGTTGGCCCGGTCGAGCGCGCCCGCGAACGCGGACAGCATGTCCTCACCGTCGAGGCGCCGGTCGGCGCGCGCGATCGCCGTGATGGCCACCGCCGAGGCGAGGTCACCGGCCGCCGCACCGCCCATGCCGTCGGCGACGGCGAGCAGGTTCGGGGACGCGTACGCCGAGTCCTGGTTGTTCTTGCGCACGAGGCCGATCTCACTGTGCGCCCGGATGTCGAGGGAGAGCATCACTTCTCCAGACGCAGGTGGGTGCGGCCGATGCGGATGTCGTCCTTGAGCGTCACGGTCGTGGGGGCGATGACCCGCACTTCGTTGACGTAGGTGCCGTTGGTGGAGGTGAGGTCCTCGATCTGCCAGCCCCCGCCCACGGACTGGATGAGCCGGGCGGGGTGCGTGCTCGCGTAGTCGTCGTCGATGGTGAGGCCCGCGTCGCGCGCCCGGCCGATGATCAGCCCGTCGGCGAGGTCGACCTGGGTGTCGCTGCTGCGTCCCTCGGTGACCACGAGGGTGGTGGGACCGCTGCGGCGGCGCTTGCGCTGCGGGGGTGGCGGGGCGAGTTCGGGGCTGCCCGCGGCCACCGTGCGTCCGAACATGTCGGTGCGGACGACGTTGGCGGCGAGCAGGATGAAGAACCACAGCAGCGCGAGGAACGCGACCCGCAGGGCCGTGACGAGCACAGCGCTCATGTCACGCTCCCAACGGCGAATGAACCAGCATCCGGGTGGAGCCGATTTCAATCCTTGAGCCGTCGTCGAGGTTGGCGCGGTGCACCTTGGATCCGTTGACGATGACACCGTTGGTGCTGCCGAGGTCTTCGATGTAGATGGTGAGCTCGTCGCCGGCGCCGGTGACGTGGATCTGGGCGTGCCGGCGGCTGACGCCCGGATCGTTGATGCGCAGGTCGGCCT
>DAIESZ010000136.1 GCA_027346035.1 Propionibacteriaceae bacterium | reverse complement strand
CACCCTGCGGACCCGGCCGGACCGCCGAGCCGGGGACACGGCATACGCCCTGCCGACGCAGGAGGACGCGGGGGCGCCCGCCGAGTCCGCCGGCTCGTGCTGCCACACCGACCACACCGACCTCACTGACCACACCGACCGTGCCGACTATGCCGACCAGTTCGACCATCACGAACCTGAGAGGGCACAACGATGACGACCAAGACCCACCCCGTCGTCCGGAGCGACGCCCATCAGGAGCACCGGCCACCAGCCCGAGCCGAGCAGGAACGCCTGGCCAAGCAGCGTCGCACGCGCAGGATCATCACCTTGGCCCTGGGTTTGGTCGTGCTGGGGCTGATCACCCTCGGCCTGATCAGTGCCGCCCCGAAGAGCGAGTCGAGCGCCTCCCCGGCGCCGGCGTTCACCCTGCCGACCACGGCCGGCACGACCGTCTCGCTGGCCGACTTCAAGGGTCGGCCGGTCCTGCTCTACTTCAACGAAGGTGCCGGTTGTGAGGCGTGCACGATGCAGATGGCCAAGATCGAGCAGGATCCCGCGTTCCAGGCCTACGGGATCACGGTGCTGCCCATCGTCATGAACCCTGCCGAGCAGATCGAGCGTGACATGCAGCAGTTCGGCGTCACGACGCCCTACCTGCTCGATGACGGCACCGTGTCGAAGGCCTACGGGACGCTCGGAACCGGCATGCACGAAGGGCTGCCCGGACACGGCTTCGTCCTCATAGACAAGGACGGGGTCAAGAAGTGGTACGGCAACTACCCGTCGATGTACATCGCCCCAGCTGACCTGCTCGACGAGGTGAAGACCCACCTCTGACCTTCCCGGGTAGGGCCGGTGAAGCCACTAGGGTTACCCCGTGCCCTGCTCCCGGTTCGGTCTCGACGCGGCGCAGAGCTGGTCCGAGGCCACTGTGTCCGTGCGGCCTCGGTGGATCCTTCTCGGTCTTGCCGTGGCGGGGGCCGTTGCCGGGGGCATCGGGGGTACGGAGGGTGCGTGCTCGTCGCTCGCTCCGTGCACCGCGGTCGACGTCGACTCCTTCGGGGTGTTCCTCGGACTGCTCGCCCTGTCGGTCATCGGTCTCTGGCTCTGGCCCACCGCGGGTGCGGTGCTCGGGGTCGGCGCGGCGGCCGTCGACGTGCTCTACGACCCGAACGTGCCCGCCCGGCTGGTCTTCGGCGCGTATGCCGTGGGCTGCGTCCACCTGCTCGTGGCCCTCGGGCGTGGCCGGCGTCGCCAGCGCGAGATCGTCGCCGAGGTGCCCAAGGAGGCGGTCCTCGGCGCGCCGCAGCCGGTCGTCGCCTCCGGCCAGACGGTGGGCTTGCTCCGGTTGTGGGTGGGTGCCTCGGCAGCCGTGGTCGTAGCGGTCCTGTCGTTCGGCGCGTTCGCCCAGGAGAAGGCCGCCGACGAGGTCCACCGGGAGCGGGCGGTGAAGGCGACGGGGACCGTGCTGACCGGGTGGGACGATGGCGGTCTCCAAGGGGTCGGACTCGACCAGGCCGGCCTGCCGGCGCAGGTGGCGGTCTCCGGCGCGTGGGAGCGGCCTCGGGGCAGCGCGGTCCGGTTGCTCGTCGACCCGACCGACCCGACGTGGGTCGAGCTGCGCGACGAACCCCTCGACCACTCGGCCTGGCTGGCGCTGGGGATCACCGGGGCCGGCCTGGCCCTCGCCGCCGCCGGCCTGGGTCTGGTGCGCGGGCGTGTCGCCTCCGCATCGCCACGGGAGGGCGTGGCCATCGAGGTCGCGGTCAACCCGCGGGGGCTCGCGCGGATCCGCCCTCGGGGAGGGACAGGGACGGTGGCCTCCTTCCGGACCGGCGAGCCGAGCCTCGACCACGGCCCGGGAGCCAGGCGTCCACGGGTCGACTGGGTCCCGGGCATCGCCGTCGGAGACCTGCGCGACGGGGGCTGGGTCTCGGTCGTGACCGACGCCGGCCGGATCACCCCGGCCATGCCGGTCCGGGGCCTGCGGCAGGACGAGAGGGCAGCGGTGCCGTCCCGGTCGGGCCGGGTGGCCCAGCTCGTCGAGAAGCTGCCTTCCCGCGGCTCGGTCGCGGCGGTCGGCATCGGGCTGGTGCTGGCCGTTGCCAGCGCGTCGACGCTTCCCGAGGCGCTGCTGGTGGCGCAGGGCGGTGGCGTTCCCGGCACGCTGACCATCACCAGCGAGAGCTGCTCGAGGTCGTGCAGCTACGACGGCGACTTCCGCAGTGCCGACGGGACCTACACCTTCCACGACGTCTCCTGGGACGGCACCGGCGAGGTGGGCAGCACCTGGCCCGCGGTCTACGTCGGCACCGGCGGCCGACCGGACCAGGTCTACGAGGCGGGCAACAGTGCGCTCCTGAGGGACGGCTTCTTCACCCTGCTCGGCCTGCTGGTCGCCGGGTGGCCGGTCCTGCGAGCCGTGCTGGAGCGGCCACCCTCTGTGCCCCGTCAAGACTGACGCCATGCCGGTTCCGGGCCCGGGCAAGGTCTGCCTATGATAAAAGTTAGGCATGCCGAACTTCTCCGCGAGGCTGTTGCTGAGGGGGCTGCTGCGCACGGCTGTGTTCGTGGGCTGCTTCCTCCTCGTCGGGGTGCTCGTCACGTAGCCTGAGCACGTGGCGAAGCCGGAGACCAGCACCGCGGTCGAGGACTACCTCAAGGCCATCTTCACCTTGGGCGAGTGGGCCGAAGGGCCGGTCGCCAACGCGAGTGTCGCCCAGGAGCTGCAGGTGTCGACCTCGTCCGTCTCCGAGATGTCCCGCCGGCTCGCCGGCCTCGGTCTCGTCGACCACAAGCGCTACGGCGGGGTGCAGCTGACGCAGCGGGGGCTGGCCGAGGCCCTGACCATGGTGCGTCGCCACCGCCTGGTGGAGACCTACCTCGTCTGTGCCCTCGGCTACTCCTGGGACGAGGTCCATGCCGACGCCGAGGTGCTCGAGCATGCGGTGTCCCCGCTCCTCGTCGAGCGCATGGAGCGCACCCTCGACTTCCCGTGGCGCGACCCGCACGGTGACCCCATCCCCACCGCCGACGGGGTGGTCCACCAGCCCGAAGCGCGCCCCCTCGGCAGCGTGACCGCCGGCAGCACGGCCTACGTCGCTCGCATCGACGACGATGACTCGGCGCTGCTCCGGTGGTTCGCCGAGCACGGGATCGGTCTCGACGTCCCGCTCGAGGTCCTCGGGCCCAAGCCCTTCGGCGGCGCGACGTCGGTGCGGCTCGCCGGCCCGCCGGTCCGGTCCCTCGACCTCGGCAGCCAGGCCGTCGCGGCGCTGTGGGTCACCGACGAGCCACCCCTGGCCACGCCGGTGCGCGGCGCCTGCCATTACCGCGCCTGTCGCCACCTCGCCGGAGTTCGGGAGCCTGAGGACGCTCGCTAGGCAACCCGAGACGTTGCACCGCGGCGAAACCGCCGTCTATCGTGCCGGGAGCGAAAGGGAGTAGTCCCCAACCGCCGCCTCGACATGCTGGCCACTCTGGCCCGGAGCGGTGGGCCCTGCGCCCCTCCAGGCGCGCGGCGGACGAGACTTTCGGCCACCGACCGACCCTTCGAGGCCGCGTCCGGCCGAGGCCTGTCCACCCTCCTCGGCGGCGCAGAGGAGACCCGCACGACGATGACTGCCTTTCTCGTGAGTACCGCCGTGATCTTCGTCGCCGAGCTCGGCGACAAGAGCCAGCTGATGGCGATGACCTTCGCCACGCGCTTCCGGATGCGCCAGGTCCTGCTGGGCATCACCCTCGCGACGGCACTGGTCCACCTCGTCTCCGTCGGCATCGGTGCCGCCATCGGCGACCACCTGCCCACCCGGGCCATTGCCATCACTGCCGGCCTGGCGTTCCTCTTCTTCGCGGCGTGGACCCTGCGCGGCGACACGTTGAACGACGATGAGGCCACGGCCGCGGGACGCTCCACCCGCACGGCGGTCGTCGCGGTGTTCATCGCCTTCTTCCTCGCGGAGCTCGGTGACAAGACGATGCTCGCGACGATCACGCTCGCCACCCAGCACGGGTGGTTCGGCACCTGGCTCGGCAGCACCCTCGGCATGGTCGTCGCCGACGCCCTGGCCATCGGGGTGGGCGTGCTGCTCGGCAAGCACCTGCCGGAGCGTCTCATCAGGTACGGCGCCGCGGCCGCGTTCGCGGTGTTCGGGATCGCCCTGGTCCTCGAGGGTCTGCGGTGAACGAGACGGCCGTCACCCGCCGATGAGCACCCGTTCGAGCCGGGTGAGCGAGTCGGCCTCCAGCTCCGCGCGGTGCAGCGTCGCGGGGTAGCGCGCACCGGAGCGGTTGCTCCCCGCGGTGCGCAGGCCGGCCCCGTGGGCGCCGTGGATGTCCCAGGGATGCACAGCGACGAGCTGGCGTCGGCAGCGGCAACGCCGGTTGGCGCCCGTCACGGCGAGGGTGAAGCCGTCCCGAAGCAGGTCGGCGAACCCGGTGGCGGGGACCCCGGCGGGCCGCCCGACATCGGTGAAGCGCGCCGCCATGGGCGACATGTCGGAGAGCGTCGCGTCGACGTCGAAGAGGTTCAGCTGCGGGGGGTGGACGCGGCCTGGCCTCCGGCCGCCGTGGCGGCGTTTGTGGTCATGGTCACTCCTTTGGCTGCAGGACGCCATGGTGGCGCGGGCAGTCGCACCATGGGCGTGAGCGAGTTCCCGCGTGCGCGGGAGGAACCCGGCGGCATGGCGCCGACGCCGTCGGGTCGCAGGGCTCGCGGCCGAGGATCGACTGTGACCGTTTGCACGTTCGCTCGCCGATCCCTTTTATACCCCTGGGGGTAACGTCGGACCGAGCGTCAAGCCACTGGAAGCATCGAGCCGGCGAGGGTGCCGGACGCAAGGAGGTCAACTCACATGACTCTCAAGACAGCCGAGGCCGTTCTGCGAACCGGGGACCAGGACTTCCCGTGCCACGTCGTCGAGCCGACCGAGGGGAGCGCGGCCTACGACATCTCGCGCCTGCTCACCGAGACCGGCAGGGTCACTCTCGACCCCGGCTTCGTCAACACCGCCTCCTGCAGCTCGGCGATCACCTTCATCGACGGTGACGCCGGCATCCTGCGCTACCGGGGCTACCCCATCGAGCAGCTCGCCGAAGGCTCCACCTTCCTCGAGACCTCCTACCTGCTCATCTACGGCGAACTGCCGACCGCGGCCGAGCTCGAGGCGTTCGACGCCCGGATCCGCCGGCACACCCTCCTGCACGAGGACCTGCGCAGCTTTTTCCGCGGGTTCCCCCGCGACGCCCACCCGATGCCCGTGCTCTCCTCGGCCGTGTCGGCCCTCTCGACCTTCTACCAGGACAGCCTCGACCCCTTCGACCCCGCACAGGTCGACCTCTCGACGGTCCGGCTCATGGCGAAGCTGCCGACCATCGCGGCCTACGCCTACAAGAAGAGCATGGGCCAGCCGATGCTCTACCCCGACAACTCCCTCTCGCTCGTCGAGAACTTCCTCCGGATGACGTTCGGCTTCCCTGCCGAGCCGTACGACCTCGACCCCGTGAAGGTCAAGGCCCTCGACCAGCTGCTCATCCTGCACGCCGACCACGAGCAGAACTGCTCCACGTCGACGGTCCGCATGGTCGGCAGCTCGCACGCCAACCTCTTCGCCTCCGTCTCCGCGGGCATCAACGCCCTGTTCGGGCCCCTCCACGGCGGAGCCAACCAGGCAGTCCTGGAGATGCTCGAAGGCATCAAGGCCGACGGCGGCGACGTCGCGGGCTTCGTCCGCAGGGTCAAGAACAAGGAGCACGGCGTCCGGCTCATGGGCTTCGGTCACCGCGTCTACAAGAACTACGACCCGCGCGCGGCGATCATCAAGCGCACCGCCGACGAGGTCCTCACGGGCCTCGGGAAGCACGACGAGCTGCTCGACCTCGCGATCCAGCTCGAGCAGGTGGCGCTCGCCGACGACTACTTCACCGAGCGCAAGCTCTACCCGAACGTCGACTTCTACACCGGGCTGATCTACCGTGCCCTGGGCTTCCCGCCCAAGATGCTCACCGTGCTGTTCGCGATGGGACGACTGCCCGGTTGGATCGCCCAGTGGCGCGAGATGATCGAGGACCCCGATCTCAAGATCGCCCGGCCGCGGCAGCTCTACGTCGGACCGACCGAGCGCACGTACACGCCCGCCGGGCGGCGCTGAGCCCTGGTCGGGGCTGCGCAGGCGCGTGTCGTATGCCGCTCAGCCGGGCGGCATACGACACGCGCGCCGGGTGCCGGGTGGGCGCCTCAGGTCGTTCCGGACTCGCCGTGAGGTCTCGAGCCCGCCCTGCTCGGCGGCTCGAGCGAGAGAGAAGAGCTCCGTGGCCAAGGGCCACGGGCCCGCTCCTCCAGCAGGAGTTCGTCACGTCGAGGCTGACTGTCATGCCTCCCCAGCCTGCAACCCGGTCGGGGACCGTGTCCTCTGGAATGGGCGGTATGCCGCGGTTCTGCTGAGAGTGAACCGACAGCGCCTCGTCGGGGCCAAGACGCGCTGGTTGGACCGACAAGCGCGGTTCTTCGCCGGCGTCTTGCCCCCGGGTGGGTCCGACCCTGATGATCAACCCATGGAGAGGGCCGACGAGGCAAGGGCCATCGAGCACGTCCGAGAGCGCCTGGAGGCGGAGTTCCCGTCTCTGGACACGGGGGAGGTCCACGCGGCCGTGACCTCCGCGCACAAGGCGATGACCGGGCCGGTGCGGGACTTCGTGCCCGTCCTGGTCGAGCGGGATGCGAGGGAGCGGCTGTCCCGGCTCCTGCCGTGACGCCGGCCGGCTCGACCAGCGCAGCCGGCCCGCCGGTGGTCCTACGACGATGGCAGAGGCGCCCACCTGGGTGATGGGCGCCTCTGTCAGGGGGGACGGGGCGGTCAGCGTGACGCGCCGCTCCACCTGATCTCCCAGGTGGTGTTGTCGCCGTGCTGCTGGGTCCAGAAGGTCCGCCACTGCGCGGCATACGGGTCTGGGACCTTGGCACCGAGCAGTCCGTCCGCCGTGGGGTCGCCGTCGGAGACGTGGATGCCCGTGATCTCGTTGTCGCCGTCGTTGTACGCCGGGCCTGAGAGCGCGTCGAACGTGGCGGAGGCGTCACGCCCCTCAGCGAGCCAGCGCACCGGGGCCGGCACGCGTCCGGCGCCCTGGGCGCGGGCGTCCCGGTTGCCGAGGTCGTAGAGGTAGCCGGAGTCGAGGGCATTGCGCTGCGCGTGGAGGCTGTCGCCGGCATCCTCGACGACGAGGAGCGAGGTGTCGCTGGCGAAGGCGATGTTGTCGAAGCCGGAGTGGTCCCGGTCGCCGGGGACGGCCAAGGAGATCGTCCCGGTGTCGGGTACTTCTTCCCGTCGTTGTCCGTGCAGACCTCGGTGATGCCCCAGTCGATGGACTTCTCCGGACCGGTTGCCTCACCGAGGGATGCAAGGTCGTAGGCGACGTGGACACACGCCCGATCCAGGTCGT
>DAIESZ010000108.1 GCA_027346035.1 Propionibacteriaceae bacterium | reverse complement strand
TGGCGGTCAACGCCTTGGCCCGGGCCTTCTACTCGCCAGTGATCGGGGGCGCCGGACGCACACCCAACTTGGCGAGGTTCCAGTTCCTCGACCCCGCATCCCGGGACTTCTACCCCGACTGGGACCTGTTCGCGGAGATGTGCGTGGCCGTCATGCGGGCCGAAGCGGGACGCGATCCACACAACCCGGGGATACAAAGTCTCGTGGGTGAGCTGTCCACGCGAAGTGACGTCTTCCGGCAGCTCTGGGGAGCGCACAACGTCCGCACCCACGGTGCTGGCACGAAGCGCTTCCACCATCCCGTCGTCGGGGAGCTGACCCTCGCCTACGAAGAGCTCGCGCTGACCGCTGACCCGGGGCACGTCCTGCTGATCTACACCGCCGAGCCCGGGTCGCCATCGGCCGAACGCCTTCGCCTGCTCGCCTCCTGGAGAGCTGGGCATTCAGCTGAACCGGCAGTGCCTGGCGCTCGCGTCTGAGCGTGGGCAATCCCCTGGCCGACTCGTCGGCTGGGAGGTGTACTGCCGGTACACCCCCAGGCAGGGCGTTCCTCACGGCGTCCGCGTCCGCTTTTCTTGGAGGGCAGACGACGAAAGGAACGCATGGACGCAAGCCTCGACCGAGTGACCGCATCCGCCCGCCGATCCACGGTGGGGCTGTCGACTGGGATGCTCGGGACCATCGTGCTCATCGGTGCGATCGCGCCGCTCGCCACGGACATGTACGTTCCCGCCTTTCCCCACGTCGCGAGGGACCTGGCGGCCGGTGCGTCGTCGGTGCAGCTGACGCTGACGACGTTCTTCGTGGGCATGGCGCTCGGCCAGCTCGCGGGTGGCCCGGTCTCGGACCAGCGGGGACGCCGGCGGCCGCTGCTGGTCTCGTTGCTGGTGCTCGTCGCGGCGTCCATGGTCTGCGGGGTCGCGCCGAACATGGCCGTGATGATGGCCACGCGGGCCGTCCAGGGATTCACCGGCGGGTGGGCGATGGTGATTGCACGAAGCGTGGTCGTCGACCTGACCTCCGGACCCCAGCTGGTGTGGGCGATGAACCTGCTGGCGGGCATCGGCGGCATCGAACCGATCGTCGGCCCCCTGATCGGGGCGACGATCCTGCAACTGTCGAACTGGCGGATGACCTTCGTCGCGGTCGCCGCGTTCGCCGCGCTGATGGTGATCGCCGTCTGGTTCGTGCTGCCGGAGACGCTGCCAGAACAGCGGCGCCGCAGGGGCGGGCTCTCGAAGCTGCTGCACTCGGCCCGGGCGGTGCTGGGCCACCCCGAGTACGTGGGCTACCTGCTGCTGGTCGGCTTCTCGATGGGTGTGATCTTCGCCTACGTCGCCACCTCGGCGTTCGTGCTGCAGTCGATGAACGGGCTGTCGCCGATCGTCTACTCGGTCATCTTCGCCACCAACGCCGTCGGGCTGACCATCGGCACACTCGTCTCTGCCCGACTGGTGGGACGCGTCCCCACCCGCACGGTCATCGCGACCGGGGTTGCTGCGACCGGTGCCGCGGGGGCCTTCATGTTCGTCGGCGCCTGGTGGTGGGGCATGCCGCTCGTCGTCGCCATTGTCGGCTTCTTCGTCCTCATGACCGCTCAGGGACTCATCAACGCGAACGCGGGGGCGCTGGCGTCCAACGCAGTACCCGACCACCCTGGCACCGGCTCGGCACTGCTCGGCTTCCTCCAGTGGTGCATGGCCGGCGTCATCGCCCCTCTCGCCGGCCTCGGCGGCGACCGCACCGCCGTACCGATGGCCGCGATCGTGCTCGCCCTGACCGTCGGATCGCTGCTCGCCCTGATCGTCGCCCGCCCCCAACCACACCAATCCCTGCCCGCGAGCCGCTGACCGCCCCTCGCACCACCCACCTTCTCCGAAAGGAACACGACATGCGTGCAGTCAAGTTGTACGGGGCCCGTGATGTCCGCGTCGACGACGTCCCCATGCCCGCCATCCAGGAGGACGGCGACGCGATCATCAAGCTCGCCGCCGCCTGCGTCTGCGGCTCGGACCTGTGGGGATACCGAGGCATCGACCCGATCACCGATCCGATCACCGTCGGCCACGAGTACTGCGGCGTCGTGCAGGAGGTCGGGCCGGCAGTCACCACCGTCAAGCCCGGCGACTTCGTCGTCGGCTCGTTCTTCGCCTCCGACGGCACCTGCGAGATCTGCCGGTCCGGCTACCCGAGCGGCTGCAGCCACCGCCGGCCCATGGGTGCCGAGAACTGCCAGGCCGAGTACCTGCGCGTCCCACTGGCCGACGGCACCCTCGTCGCCACCCCCGAACCACCGGACGCCGACCTCATCCCCTCCCTGCTCGCCGCGTCCGACGTGCTCGGCACCGGCTGGTTCGCCGCCAAGGCGGCCGAGGTCGAACCCGGCAAGACCGTCGCAGTCGTCGGCGACGGAGCCGTCGGCCTGCTCGGCGTCCTCGCCGCCAAGCACCTCGGAGCCGAGCGGATCATCGCCATGAGCCGCCACCAGCCCCGCCAGCACCTGGCCCGCGAGTTCGGCGCCACCGACATCGTCACCGAACGCGGCGACGAGGGCGTTGCCCGGATCAGGGACCTGACCGACGGGTACGGCGCCCATTCCACCCTCGAAGCGGTCGGCACCCAGGAGTCCATGCTGCAGGCCATCCGCGCCACCCGACGCGGCGGCCACGTCGGCTTCGTCGGCGTCCAGCACGGCGTCGCCATCCCCGGCGACGAACTCTTCTTCTCCCAGGTGCACCTGCACGGCGGCCCCGCCCCCGTCCGCGCCTACCTGCCCGAACTGATCGACCTCATCATGAACCGCACCATCGACCCCGGCCGGGTGTTCGACCTCGAACTGCCCTTCGATCAGGCCGCCGAGGCGTACGCGGCCATGGACGAACGCCGCGCCATCAAGGCCCTGCTCACCTTCGACGAGGACTGACGATGAGCGAGACCTGGCCCAGCGAAACACTCGAGCGGATCATCACCGCCGACGACCTCAAGGTGTCACCCCTCCGGCCCGACGGCATCACCTACGGCACACCGACGTGGATCTGGTGCGTCGCCGTGGACGGGGACTTATACGTCCGCGGCTACAACGGCACCGCCTCCCGCTGGTACCAGGCCGCGCTGGCGCGTCCGCACGGCCGGATCCACGCGGCGGGACTGGCCCACGACGTCACATTCGAACCCGCCGCGCCAGAACTGGCCGACCGGATCGACCAGGCATACCGCGCCAAGTACGCCACCAGCCCCTACCTGCCGCCCATGATCGGCGCACGCGCCCGCGCCGCCACCCTGCGGATCACGCCCGACCACGCGTGACCGCGGCACACCCCCGAGCCACGGAGCACAAGCATCGACAGCGAAAGGAACACCCATGCAGATCACCCGCAACTCCATCGACACCGTCAAGGGACCAGCTGACTGGTTCACCGGGGATGTCTACATCGACGCCGTCGCCGCAGCCCCCGCCCCCTCACGGCTCACCGCCAACCTCGTCCACTTCATGCCCGGAGCCCGCACCCACTGGCACCGCCACCCCCTGAGCCAAACCGTCTTCGTCACCGAAGGCATCGGCCTGTGCCAGCGTCGCGGAGGTCCGGTCGAGGTGATCCGCCCCGGCGACCGGGTGCTGTTCGAAGCCAACGAGGAACACTGGCACGGCGCAGCCCCCAACCGGCTCATGGTCCACCTCGCCATCAACGAGGGCGATTCAGAGCATGCCGTCGTCAACTGGTTGAACCCGGTGACCGACAGCGAATACTCCGCCGCCCCTCCCACCAACT
>DAIESZ010000102.1 GCA_027346035.1 Propionibacteriaceae bacterium | reverse complement strand
CGGTCGCTGCCGGGCAGTCCCGCACGCCGGTTCAGCGACATCCTGCTGGAGGGCCTCGCCCCCGACGGCGGTCTCTACCTGCCCGAACGCTATCCCGACCTGTCGGGTCGGCTCCCGGAGCTACGGGCCGCGCTCGACGTGGGCTACGCGACCCTCGCGGCCACGGTTCTGCGCGAGTTCATCGACGACATCCCCGCCGATGATCTCCAGCGGCTGTGCGCCGGTGCCTACTCGGCCGACGTGTTCGCCTCACCGCAGATCGTGCCGGTCGACGAACTGGGTGACGGACTGTGGCTCGCCCACACCTCCGAGGGGCCGACCGCCGCGTTCAAGGACATGGCCATGCAGCTGCTCGGGCAGCTGTTCGAGTACGAACTCACCCGGCGGGACAGCACGCTCAACATCCTGGGCGCCACGAGCGGCGACACAGGCAGCGCCGCCGAATACGCGATGCTCGGACGCGACCGGGTCACGGTCTTCATGCTCACCCCGGCCGGACGCATGACCCCGTTCCAGCAGGCGCAGATGTTCAGCCTCGACGACCCGCGGATCGTCAACATCGCGATCGATGGCGTGTTCGACGACTGCCAGGATCTCGTCAAGTCCGTCTCCGGCGACCTGGAGTTCAAGCGGCGCTGGCGCATCGGCGCGGTCAACTCGATCAACTGGGCCCGGCTGATGGCCCAGACCGTCTACTACATCGCCTCCTGGATCCGGGCCACCACCCGCGACGAGGAGCAGATCGACGTCACCGTCCCCAGCGGAAACTTCGGCAACGTCTGCGCCGCGCACATCACCCGGGAAATGGGCATCCCGCTGGGCCGGCTGGTCGTCGCGACCAACGAGAACGACGTGCTCGACGAGTTCTTCCGCACCGGCGTCTACCGGGTGCGCGCCGCGTCGGAGACGCCGGCGACGTCGAGCCCGTCGATGGACATCGCCAAGGCCAGCAACTTCGAGCGGTTCGTGTTCGACCTGCTCGGCCGCGATGGCGTCCGCACCGCAGAACTGTTCGGCCACGAACTCGCCCGCACGGGCTCGTTCGACCTGTCCGGCACGCCGGAGTTCGCGTCGATCGCCGACCGGTTCGGCTTCACGAGCGGCTCCTCGACCCAAGCGGACCGGATCGCCACCATCCGCGGCGTCCACGAGCGCTTCGGGGTCCTCATCGACCCGCACACCGCCGACGCGGTGCACGTCGCCGGTCCGTTGGCACGTCCCGGGGTTGCGATGGTGGTCGTCGAGACCGCGCTGCCCGTCAAGTTCGCCGCCACCGTCGAGGAGGCGATCGGCTCGATGCCGCCGCTGCCACCCCAGTTCGACGGGCTGCTGGAGGCGCCGCGGCACGTCATCGACCTTCCGCCGGACGCGGGCGCGCTGAAGCGGCTGATCGCCGACCGGCTCGCCTCACTCGGCGAGCTGCCCACGACGTGACCCTCCCCACCTCGGGGAGGGACCTCCGTCGGCGGGTCATTACACTGGCCCGGTGACGACGCCCGAACCAGCCCTGCAGATCGACGCCGTCTCCAAAGCCTTCGGCCCGGTGCGGGCGCTCTCCGCGCTGACACTGCGCGCACGAGCCGGCGAGATCACCGCGGTGCTCGGGCCGAACGGGGCCGGCAAGACGACCCTCATCCGCTGCTGCACCGGGCTGCTCGCAGCCGACAGCGGCACGATCAGGATCTTCGGCTCGCCCCCCGGATCCGCCGAAGCGGCGGCACGGCTCGGCGTCATGCCGCAGAGCGCCGGGGCATGGAGCGGCATCCGTGCCGACGAGCTGTTGAGGTACCTGTCGAGCCTCTACAGCAACCCTCAGCCTGTCGACGGGCTCATCGACCTGCTCGGCATCTCCGACTTCCGGCGGACGCCCTACCGGCGGCTGTCCGGCGGCCAGCAACAGAGCGTCAACCTCGCCGCGGCGCTCATCGGCCGCCCCGACCTCGTCTTCCTCGACGAGCCCACCGCGGGACTCGACCCGCATGTGCGGCGGCACACGTGGGAGATCGTGCGGAGGCTGCGCGACGCGGGCCTGGCGATCGTCCTCACCACGCATGCGATGGACGAGGCCGAACAGCTCGCCGACTACGTGTGGCTCGTCGACCAGGGGTCGGTCGTCGCCCACGGGACGGTTCCCGATCTCACCCGTGAGGCCAGCCTCGAAGAGGTGTTCCTCACCACGACAACCTCGAGGGTCCGGCCATGACCAACCAGGACGCCAGGAGCATCGACTTCACCCCGCGCCCGGGCGCGGCGCCCCGCTCACGCCGGGTGGTCGCGCACGCCCGCACCGAGGCGCGCCTGCTCGTGCGCAACGGCGAGCAGCTGTTGCTCGCCCTGGTGATCCCGGTCGGGATCCTGCTCGCCGGACGACTGCTCAACGGGCGCTTCGGGCTGCACGAGGAGACGATCGCGCCGTCGGTGATGGCGCTCGCGATCTTCAGCACCTGCTTCACCTCGCTGGCGATCGGCACCGGCTTCGAACGGCGCTACGGCGTCCTCGAACGACTCGCAGGGACCCCGCTCGGGCGCTCGGGACTGCTGGCCGGCAAGGCCCTGGCGATCATCATCGTCGCCGTGGCGCAGTTGGTGATCCTCGCCGCCGTCGC
Source organism: Propionibacteriaceae bacterium (assembly GCA_027346035.1). Classification (GTDB taxonomy): domain Bacteria; phylum Actinomycetota; class Actinomycetes; order Propionibacteriales; family Propionibacteriaceae; genus JAJYQH01. The sequence continues at coordinate 1,846 of DAIESZ010000102.1, read as the reverse complement.
CGGCGTACTCGGCTGGCGTCCCCATCCCGACGCGGCCCAGTGGCTCGTCGCGGTGATCGGCGTGCCGCTCGCCATGCTCACCTTCGCGAACCTCGCGCTGGCGATGGCCGGACGCCTGCGCGCCGAGGCCACGCTCGGGCTGGCCAACCTCATCTACCTCATCGGGGTCACCGCGGGCGGCATCATGTGGCCGGTGTCGGCTTACCCGCCGGCGCTGCGCTGGCTGGTCCGGGCCCTGCCGACCGGCGCCCTCGGCGAGGTGGGGCGCGCCTGGTCCGCCGGTGGCACCACCTGGTGGGCGCTTCCTGTCCTCGTCGCCTGGGCGGCGGCGTCCGGTCTGCTCGCGCGAAAGGTGTTCCGGTGGATGTCCTGACCCCTCCTGCCGCGCCCGCCCGGCCCCGCGCCACGGCACGTTGGTTCGGGACCAGGCCGGCGTTCGCCGCCTGGGCCCTGGCCGGCCTCATCGGCAACATCGTCCTGGTGATCAGCGGCGCGATCGTCCGGCTCACCGGCTCGGGGCTCGGCTGCCCCACCTGGCCGCAGTGCACCGACGGGTCGTACGTGCCCCGCAGCGCCGTCAACCATCACAGCCTCATCGAGTTCGGGAACCGCACGCTCACCTTCGTGCTGATCATCCTGGCGGTCGGCACGGTCGTGGCGGCGCTGCGCAGCGGGGCAGCCCGCCGCGAACGCGCGCTCGCGTGGGTCGCGCTGGCCGCGATCCCGTTCCAGGGCGTTGTGGGTGGCATCACGGTGCTGAGCAAGCTCAACCCGTGGGTCGTCGCGCTGCACCTGTTGCTGTCGGTGGCGCTGATCGTGATCCTCACCCGACTCGTGATGCTCACCCGAGGGGTCGGAGCGGCGGAGCTGCCCCGCTCGCTGCGCCGATTGGTGACCCTGCTGTTCTGGGTTCTGATGGTCGCCATCTGGCTGGGCACGGTCGTCACGGGGGCGGGGCCCAACTCGGGATCGACCGGGGCGCAACGCAACCACCTCGACATCGAGACCGTCGCCCGCGTGCACGCGCTGTCGGTATGGGTGGCGGTTGGTCTCACCGGCATCGTGCTGATGCAGGCGTTGCGGCGCCGGCTCCCCCGCGTCGGCCGCTGGGCGGGCTGGCTGCTGGCGGCCGAACTGCTCCAGGGAGCGATCGGCTACACCCAGTACTTCCTCGGCCTGCCCACCTGGCTGGTGATCTGCCACATGGCCGGCATCGGCCTGGTGGTCGTCGCCGTCGCGTGGCTGTGGTTCGGCACCGACCGCCGGCTCGGGTCGGGCGTCACGGCCTGAACTGCTCGGCCGCCCAGGCGAGCAGGGCGGCGTCCATCGCGTAGTAGAAGCCGTAGAAGCGGCGATAGCTGTCGACGAGCCACCCATCGTCGCCGAGCCGCTCGGCGAGCACGGCCCGCAGCGCCCGCGAATCCTGCCGCGCGCCCTCGTATCCGTCGAGCAGGCACACGGCCCCCACCTCGTCGAGCACGGGATCGGCGGCCAACGCGTGCACGCTGATGTCGCACACCCCGGTGACGGCGTCCCCCTCGACCAGCACGTTGCCCGGGTAGAGGTCGAGGTGCACGAAGGCGGGCGCGACCGCGCGTCCGGACAGTTCCTCACCCAGCCGGGCGCGTTCGCGTCCCAGCCCGGGGACTCGACGCTCGAGCGAGGTCCAGGTGAGCGCCGTTGCCACGCCGATCCGGCGATTGAGCAGATCCGCGAGGCCGACCGCCGGCGGATCGTCGGTGCAGAGCGCCCGGAACCCGCCCGCACCGATCGGCAGCGCGCGGAGGCGGGGCGCGGCGTCGAGCAGGGCGATCAGCAGCCGCCGCCTGCGGCTGGGGTGCGGGGT
>DAIESZ010000072.1 GCA_027346035.1 Propionibacteriaceae bacterium | reverse complement strand
CATCCCTCCGCTCGGACTCCCCCACACCATTCCCGGAGGCGGGTTGCCCACGCATATTCCGGCCCAGCCGTTCAGCCTGCTGGCGACGAGCCCGGCGCTGTCGGCGTCAGGACTTCTGGCGAGCGCCCCGAGCCGGATCGTCACCACCCCCATCGACGCGACCATTCCCGTCGTGGTGCCGCCCGAACTGACGGTCGCCCAGCGCTCGTACGTGTTCGAGTCGGCCGGTGCGCCGCAGACCCTCACCTGGGCAGAGGGGCAGGCGCTGTCGTCCGACCAGGTGCTTGGAGCGCTCTACAACGCGCACAAGGTGGCCACGGTGCTGCCCGACGTGCTCATCCAGCCCCAGACACCCGCCGACGCGGCGATGTCGCTCGCGCACGCCTGGTACTACGAGACGACGCTGGGGCTCGCGCAGTGCTACCACGCACTGGGCCAGTACAGCGTCGCCGAGACCTGGTACCTGCGGGCCGCGGGCTACCAGTACCTCAACGCCACCATTGAGGCTCCGTTCGTCTGGTCGCACCTCGCCCAGCTCTACCTCGACTGGGGCGACTCGTTGTTCCGCGACGGCGACGCACAGGGCGCCCTGCCGATTTACGAAAACGTGCTCGGGGCCGGCAACGCCGTACCCACCTCGCAGCTCTACACGACCGTCGGACTGAAACCGGCGGCGGACGCCGCACGGACCCTGATCGGGTCGATCGCGCACCCGGACGCCGTCGACGTCAGCCCCGCCATCGCGTCGGTGATCCTCGAGGTGGAGGCGCAGCTCGCCAAGATCGCGGGGGGCCTCGACTTCTGGGGCTATTGGGGGCAGAACGTCCCCATCTGGACCTTCGACTACCTCCAGTCGGTGGCGGTGAACTTCTGCCAGCTGGCCGTCGGCGCCGAACGCGACGCGATGAACTTCTGGGATCGCGCGGACGCCGGCACGCTCACCCGCACCCAGCTCACCCAGAACATCGGCCTCTCGCAGGCGGAGCTCTCGGCGGCCAACCAGCAGGTCGCCGCGGCGTCGGCGGAGGCGAAGGCCTATCAGGCCGCTCAGCAGGTGGCTCAGCTGCGGGCCGACGACGCCAGCGCGAACGCCACCGAGTACGCCTCGAAGGCAGGGGCCTGGGTGGTGCACCAGGCGCTGCAGACGCAGCTGAGCGGCGGCGAAGACGGCGACGCGGGCCAGCTGAACCAGCTGGCCGACCAGATGATGAGCGGCTCCTACTCGATCTCGGGCGATCGCGGGACGCTGGCCGCCGCCGAGTCGCTGACCGCGGCCCGGCTGCAGAACCAGTACCAGATCGACACGCTCAACCGCCAGGCGGCCGAACTCAACGCCGCCGTCGGCCAGGCCGCGGCCGAGGTGACCGCGGCCAATGCCCAGGTCAGCGCCTCGCAGGCGTCGGCCTACGCGGCGTCCGTGCGGGTGCAGGCGGCCCAGCAGTTGCTGCAGGCCTTCGACCAGCAGCGATTCACTCCCGACGTGTGGAACGCGCTCGGCGATCGGATGAACGACCTGTCGCAGCGCTACCTCAAATGGGCCCTCGGGATCGCCAAGCGGATGCAGAGCGCATACAACTTCGAGAACGACGTCGACCTGCAGGTGATCCGCCCCGACTACACGTCGAGCGAGGTGCACGGGCTGCTCGCGTCCGACACGCTGATGGCCGACATCCAGTCGTTCACCTACGACCTCGTCACCTCGACGGCGCCCAAGCCGCAGCCGCTCAAGCAGACGATCTCCTTGTCGGAGCGTTACCCGTTCCAATTCGAGACACAGCTGCGGCGCACCGGTTCGATGGACTTCCAGACCGACATCGACGACTTCGACTCGATCTACCCCGGCACCTACGCCGGGCGGATCGAGCACGTCGAGATCGCGGTCGACGGGATCATCCCGGCCCGCGGGGTGAGCGGGTCGCTCACCAACGCCGGCATCTCCCAGTACCGCACGCCGTCGGCGTCCGGCGGGAACACGAAGCAGCGGGTGCAGAACCGGGAGACACAGATCATCTCCGACTTCGACGTGCGCGCCGATGCCCTCGTCGACAACCCCGACCACCGCCAGCTCGGCATCTTCCAGGGAGCCGGGCTGGCCTCCACGTGGACGCTGGCGCTGCCCAAGGACGTCAACCAGCAACTCGACTTCAACACCCTCGTCGACGTGCGGCTGACGTTCACCTACCGGGCCCGGTTCGACCCCGACCTGCGCACCGCCGTGCTCGCCGACCTGGCGTCCCGGCCCGGCATCCACTCACGGCAGCGGCCGTTCCCGCTGCGCTGGGTGTTCGCCGACGCGTTCTTCCGGTTCTATTCGACCGGCGTGCTGGACTTCGCGCTCGCGGCGTCCGACTTTGCCCTCACCGAGAAGAGCCCGGTGCTCACCGACGCGAGCCTGGTGGTGGCGACCAGCCCCGGGTCACGGGCGCAGGGAATGACGCTCAAGGTCACCCTGCCCGGCTCGGCGCCGCTCAGCGCCACGACCGATGCCGACGGGGTGGTGCAGACGACCGCCCTGGCCTCCGGAGTCACCGGCCAGTCGGCGATCGGGGCGTACCGGATCGAACTGGACGCCGCCGACAACGCCGGTTGGGTCACCAACGGGGCGCTGGTGCTCGACGACATCGACAACATCGCCCTGGTCGTCGGTTACTCGTTCACGCCGCGGAGCTGAGGAGCAGGCCATGAGCTTCGACATCGGCTTCGCCAGCCAGGCACCGTCGCTGCCCACCGGCGGTGGCGTCGGGGGGCTCGGCGAGACGTTCAGCCCCGACCTGTCCACCGGCTCGGGCACGCTGTCCGTGCCCATCGACGTGCCGCACGGTCCGAACGACTCCAGCCCGAAGCTCGTGCTGCGCTACGACTCGGGCACGCCCAACGGCCCGTTCGGCCTCGGCTGGTCGATCTCCACGCCGAGGCTGCTGCGCAGCACCATGATCGGCAAGCCGCGCTACGACGACACCGACACACTCGTGCTCGAGGGGTCGGGGCCGCTGGTGCGCGGGAGCGACGGCGTGCTGCGTCCGCAGGTCGACACCGGCGACTGGACGCTGGCGGCGTCCGGTGACGGGTATGTCGCCACCGACCGGGCCGGCAACCGGTTCCACCTGGGCAGCAGCCCGGCGTCACGGATCCTCGGCCTGGGCGGCGGCACCTGGGCCTGGTTGTTGGACGCCGTCGAGGACAACCTGGGCCTGACGACCGCGTTCACCTGGTCGTCGGTGGGCGCGCAGCGTTACCTGGACACCATCACCTGGGGTCCGTACGAAGTGCGGTTCGGCTACGAGCAGCGTCCCGACGTGCTCCGCTGGGGCCGGGGCGGGTTCGTCCTGGTCACCGACCAGCGGTGCACCACGATCGAGTTGCACATCCCCGCCCAGACGGCTTCGCTCGTGCGCCGGTGGACCCTCGGCTACAGCCCGGGCACGGTCAACGGCGCGTCCCTGCTCACCTCGGTACGGCTCTCCGGCTTCGCGGCAGACGGCACCGGCCTGGACGCCCCGGCGCTCGGGTTCGGATACACGGACGCCGGCCGGCCCACCCTGCTGCGGATCGACCCGGAGGACGATCGGGCCGCACCGCCGGCGCTCGGGGGTGGCTCGCGGATCGAACTCGTCGACTGGACCGGAACCGGGGCCGCCGACATCCTCGAGATCGGTGCGGGCGGCGGTGCCCGCGTGTGGCCCAACCTGGCCGGCAGCTTCGGCCGGCCGATGGAGGTCGGGGTGCTGCCCGAACTCGCGGGTGCGGCGTCCCGGTTCGGACTGATCGACATCGACGGCGACGGGATCGCGGACATCGTGCGCACCGACGTCCCGCTGGTGCGTTACCAGCCGCGCACCGCGACCGGCTTCGCCCGGCCGGTGGCCCTGGCCCAGGCGCCGTCGGTGGCACCGGCGTCGGCCGGCGCCCGCATCGGCGACTTCGACGGCGACGGGCAGGCCGACCTGCTGTGGAGCAACCGGCACGCGCTCATGCTCGCGCACCGCGACTCCTCGGGCGGCTGGCTGGGCGTCCCCGACGTGGTCGTCGGCGAGCCCGCGGGGCCCCCGACCGACCTCACC
>DAIESZ010000065.1 GCA_027346035.1 Propionibacteriaceae bacterium | reverse complement strand
CACCCGCATCACCAAGGTGGGCAACCGCAAGGGCGACAACGCGCCGATGGCGGTCATCGAGCTGGTGCGTGAGTCGGTTGAGGAGGGCCGCAAGAACCGTCCCTCCCGCACGGTCGCAGCCGGTACCCCGGCCGCCGTGGTCGCCGAGCCCGAGGTCGTCGAACCCGAGGTCGAGGCGGTCGAGGTCGAGGCCGGCGAGGTCGAGGTCGACGAGGTGGAGGCTCCCGAGCAGGAGCCCGAGGCCTGAGCCGCACTGCATCTCCCGAAGGGGCCCGTGGACTTTGGTCCACGGGCCCCTTCGCCGTCGGGGCCGTGAAGCCCGGGCGAGCGGACGCGGTCCGCGGCCGAGCCACGCTACGGTGGGGTGTCGGTGTTGAGTCATCGAACGGCACGACCAGGTCAGGAGTTCCCCGTGCGCATCGCCCAGTTGGCCAACTTCGTCGGGCCCGTGTCCGGTGGGATGCGGGTCGCGATCGACCATCTGGGGGCTGGGTACGTGGCGGCGGGGCACGAGCGGATCCTCGTGATCCCGGGAGAGAAGGATTCCACCGAGGAGACCGAGAACGGCGTCGTGGTGCGTGTGCGCGCCCCCCGACTCACCCGCGATTACCGGATGATCGCCAAGCCGTGGAGGGCCCTCGACGTGCTCGACCGGTTCCGTCCGACCAGCATCGAGGTGTCGGACAAATGGACGTTGTCACCGGCCGCCCGATGGGGGCGGCGCCACGGCGTCGGATCGGTGCTGTTCAGCCATGAGCGACTCGATGACATGCTCGGCATGTGGCTGCGCCGGCAGTTCGGTGTCGAGACGGTGGTCGGCGCGCTCAATCGCCGGCTGGCCCGGGAATTCGACATCGTCGTCGTCACGTCCGACTACGCGGCCGGTGAGTTCACCAACACCGGCGCCCGGCTGCGCAAGGTGCCTCTGGGCGTCGACTTGGAGACGTTCCACCCGGACGCCGGCCCGCACCACGCCGCCGGGCCGGCCGAGGTCACCCAGATCTGCTACGTGGGCCGGATGAGCCACGAGAAGAGCCCCGAACTCGGGGTGGCCGCCGCCGTCGAACTGCACCGTCGGGGCATTCCCATCCAGCTGAACATGTACGGCACCGGCCCCGACGTCGAGGCGATGCGGGTGCAGGCGGGCGATGCGCCGGTGGTGTTCCACGGCTTCGTCCGCGGCCGCGATGAAGTGGCCCGACGGTTCGCCGCCAACGACATCTCGTTCTCGGTCTGCCCGGCCGAAACCTTCGGGCTGGCGGTGCTCGAGGCCCTCGCCTGCGGCACTCCCGTCGTGACCTCGGATCGCGGCGGGGCCCACGAACTGGTGACGCTCGACTGCGGCGAGTCAGGGGCCCCCGACGCCGAGAGCCTGGCGGATGCGACCGAACGGCTGATCACCCGACTGGGACCGGAGCTTCGGGCGGCGGCCCGCAGGCGGGCGGAGCAGTACACCTGGCAGGCGAGCGTCGAGCGGATGCTCCAGATCCATGCCGAGGTGGCCGGGTCCGGCCGGTCTCCGTCGTGGACGGGGACGACACCACGGATGCCGCGCTGAGGGAAGGAACGACCATGACGATGTCCAGGGGCCGACGGCGAGCCCTCCTCTGCGTGGCGGCGGCGGTGGCCGTCGCGCCGGTCGTCGCCGGAGCACCGCGCGGACGGGCGGCGGGGACCGGCATCGACGGGATCGTGTCGCAGTGCCGGGCAACCGGACTGTCGGGCTGGGCGCTCGTGGACGACGCGACCGCCCGCCTGCACGCGTCCCTCACCCACGAATCGTCCTGGCATCTCTGGTACACACCCGAAGCGTCCGTCAGACACGGGCAGGGGCGTGACACGCAATACAACCTGGCCTTGGCGCGGGTGCTGCGTGGGCTGGGGTTCGATGTGCGAGTGGTGCACGCGGCACTCGTGCGTGGCCTCGGCCAGCCACCATGGTTCCAGCGCGGGCACCTGTGGCTCCGGGTCACCCATGACGGCCACACTCGTGACGTGTGCGCCGGCCATGCCGACAACCGGGCCGGGCACGTGCCGTTCGTCGCAGTGTCCGAGGTGCAGGTCGCCCGGCCGTGGACGCCATGGGTGGTGGCGCTCGGCCTCGCTCCGTTCGTGGTCGACGAGGGGTGGCACGCGATCCTGCAGCGCCGTCGTCCCGGGGAGTGGCTCTATCGTCCGATCTCGTGATGCTTGGCGCGTGTCACGCGGCCCAGGCGCAGCTCCACGGCTGGAGCCCACGCGAGGCGTAGACCCGATTGGCAATGGTGATCTGCTCGGCCCGACTCGCGAGGTCGGCGCGCGGGGCGTACTGGCCACCGCCGTTGCCGAGCCAGGTGCGGATGTCGAACTGCAGGCCGCCGTAGTACCCGTTGCCGGTGTTGATCGACCAGTTGCCGCTGCTCTCGCACTGCGCGATGCGATCCCACATGGCGCTGTTCGACAGGTTGAGACCACTCGTGCTGCCAGAGGTGCTGGTCGACGCGGGGGGCGTCTGAGTACCGACGAGCACCAAACGGGCAACCGGCTGGGTCACGACGGTACTGGAGGTGACCTGGGTGGAGGTCTGCTTGCCGTTGGTGTAGGTGGTGACCTCAACGACCTTCTTCTCACCGTCCTGCCCGGCCTGGGTGACCTGGGAGGTGCCCTGGAGCATCGATGAGTCGTTGGTCTTGACCGTCTGGTAGGGGAGCGTCTCGGTGCGGGTCACGGTCTTCTGTGTGATCCGGTCGACGGCGATCGTCATGTCAGGAGTGGTCGGCGTGTCGAGGGCGGGGGAGACCTTGTCGAGCTTGCCGAGGCTCACGTGGCGGCTGGCGAGGACCTCGCCGACCGTCGCGTCGGTGGTGGTGAGCGTCGTCGGTTTCCCGCCGACCTTGACGGTCACCGTCATCGGGGTGGTGATCGTCAGCGCAAGTCCCTGACGCCCGAGCGGTGTGGACCGGTTCACGGAGAAGTCGGCGTTCTCCGCGGCGTGGATACCGGCCTGGGCGAGCGCGTCGCTCACCGTGGCAGCGGTGACCCAGACGGTTTTGGTGCGCCCGTCGATGGTGACGATGAGGGGACGTCCGTAGCGGACGACGATCTGTTCGCCGTCGGTGAGCGGGGAACTCGCGGACGGGACGACGACATCGTGTGCGCCGATGGTGATGCCCCTCTTCGCGAGGGCGTCGGACACGGTGCCACCGAAGGTGTGCACGGTCGAACTGACGCCGTCGACGGTGAGCGTCACGGACTTGTCGGTGACCGCCATGGCGGTTCCGCTGCCGAGGATTCCGGCGAGAGCGGTGGCCGAGGCGATGAGGCCGATGGTCTGCTTCTTCACGGTGCTCCAGGAGCTAGGGGACACTGGCCCGGGGGCATCCGCGGCGCGCTGCCGCTGTTCCGGATGTCTCCGCGTGACCCCAAACTAACAGTTTCCTGAGAGAACTCCAATAGGGACTTCAGGTTCTCCCCGGTCGTGTTCTGGGTGCCGCGGCGGCGATGGTGGCGGAACTCCTCGTCACAACGCACTGCCGCCCGGAGCAACGCTCCGGGCGGCAGGTGACGAATTCTCAGGTTGTGGGACGGCGCTCAGATGAGGCCGGCGGTCTGGGTCTTGGCGCGAGCGAGGCGCGCGGCGGCGTCCTGCCAGTTGACCACGTTCCACCACGCCTTGACGTAGTCGGCCTTGACGTTCTTGTACTGCAGGTAGAACGCGTGCTCCCACATGTCGAGCTGCAGCACGGGGACCTGGGCGGCCGGCAGGTTGCCCTGCTGGTCGAACAGTTGCATGACGTTCAGTCGCTGTCCGAGCAGGTCCCAGACGAGCATCGACCAGCCGGAGCCCTGCAGGCCGATGGCGCTGGCCTCGAAGTGCTTCTGGAAGCCGTCGAACGAGCCGAAGTACTCGTCGATCGCGGAGGCCAGTTCACCGTCGGGGCGTCCGCCGCCATCGGGGGACATGTTCTTCCAGAACACCGAGTGGTTGACGTGCCCGCCCAGGTTGAAGGCGAGGTCCTTCTCCAGCTTGTTGATCGCGCCGAGATCGCCCGTCGCGCGTGCCTCGGCCATCTTGTCGAGAGCGGTGTTGGCTCCGGCGACGTAGGCGGCGTGGTGCTTGCTGTGGTGCAGCTCCATGATCTCCGGGGAGATGTGCGGAGCCAGTGCGCCGTAGTCGTAGTCGAGATCGGGCAGGGTGTAAACAGCCATGGTGGTCCTTCCGGATCGGGGACTCGTGATCGCGAGGCGGGGCGGTTGCCCCTGGCACCTGACAACGGCCCGGTGCCGATACCCCGTCAACCTCGATCCTAGGAGGGCTATTCCATCGGGCACAGGTTTCCCGAGGATTGCCCGCCCGGTGGGGGGTGCCGACTCACCCTGTCGACGTCGCGAAGCTCGCCCGGCGGGCCGCCCGGCGGAGCACGTGGAGGAGTGGACGTCCGAGCGCCACCAGCAACACCACGGTGGTGATCGCGCGGCCGAGGTTCCAGCCCATGCCGGTGAGCGTCTCGTAGACGGCGAAGCGGCGCAGGTTGGTCCAGGCGGTGGCCGAGGGATC
>DAIESZ010000017.1 GCA_027346035.1 Propionibacteriaceae bacterium | reverse complement strand
GCGGCCGACGCCGCAGCCGCCGCGGCGGCCGCGCAGCCCCGCCACCGCCCGCCCGAAGACCTGTCACGGTTCGCGGTGCTCAGCATCGCCGCCGCGATCGTGACGATCGTGCTCAAGACGTTCGCCTGGCGGATCACCGGGTCGGTCGGCCTGTTGTCGGACGCCGCGGAGTCGGTGGTCAACCTGGTCGCGGCGATCGTCGCGTTCGTCGCGCTGCGAGTGGCCGTCAAACCGCCGGACAAGAACCACAATTACGGACACAGCAAGGCCGAATACTTCTCCGCGGCGCTCGAGGGCGCGATGATCTTCGTCGCGGCGGCCGTCATCCTCGAATCCTCGATCACCCGGCTGATCCACCCGCGTCCGCTCGAGTCGGTCGGACTCGGCCTCGCGATCTCGGTGCTCGCATCGGTGGTCAACGGGTTGGTGGCCGGGGTGCTGGTGCGGGTCGGACGCCGCCACCGCAGCACCACCCTCGTCGCCGACGGGCGCCATCTGTTCACCGACGTGTGGACCTCGGTCGGCGTGCTGATCGGCGTCCTGCTCGTGTGGCTCACCGGTTACGACCGGCTCGACGCGATCGTCGCCCTCGCGGTGGGCGTGAACATCCTGGTCACCGGCTGGAGGCTGATCGCCGAGTCGACCGCCGGGCTGATGGACGTCAGCCTCTCCCAGGAGGACAACGCGGCGATCGTCGCGGTGCTCGACCGCTTCACCACCCCAGTGACCTTCTTCCATGCCCTGCGCACACGCGAGTCCGGTCACCGGCGTTTCTGCGAGTTCCACATGCTCGTGCCGGGGGACTGGAGCGTCCACCGTGGTCACGACATGTGCGAGGAGGTCACCCTGGCCCTGCTCGAGGAGTTCCCCGACCTGCGCGTCACCGTTCACCTCGAACCGATGGAGGATCCCCGCGCCTACGAGGACATCGGGATCTGACCGGCGTCCGGTGCGGGGCTCCGGGTTCCGGGGCGTGAGGCCGGGGCGCCGCGAAGTTGTGCACGCCCTGACACTGGAGTGCCGTGGAGGCCGACGAGTGCCAGCAGGAGCTAATTTCCGCGCACGGGCGGAGGAACGGCGCGGCCGGGGTCCGCGAAATTGAGCCCCTGCTGACCTTCATGCCGCGCTGAGCAGGGTCAGTGTCAGCGGATGCGCGTATTCGCGCAGCACCGGTGCTCAGACCTCGACGCTGCCGTCGGGGTGCACGGTGACCACGGTGCCCGGTTCCCACCCTTCGGCTTCCGGGATGCCGGTGATCAGCGGGATCCCCGCCGCGGCGGCGAGGATCGCCCCGTGCCCGCTGCGTCCGGACGCCGACGTGACGACGACCAGCGTCGACGCGGGGTCGAGGACCGCCGCCGTGGCCGCGTCGAGTTCGCGCCCGGCCAGCACGTGGGGGGTGTCGGGGAGTGTGGCCCCGAGGGTGCGGTCGTCGAGCGCGAGGGTGAGCAGCCGGGTGATCTGGCGGAGGTCCTGGGCGCGTTCCTGCAGGTAGGCGTCCGACAGCGCCTCGAACCGGGATGCCTGCTCGGCGCAGCACGCTGCGATCGCCTGCGCCGCGGAGGAGCCCGCCTCAACGTCGCGACGGATCGACTTCAGCAGGGACCTGTCGGACAGCATCGCCCGCTGGGCCGCGAAGATCCCCGGGGCCACCGATGACACGGCGGGCCCGGGGTGGGCTGCCAGGGCCGCCAGATGCTCGTCAACCCGCCGGCGTGCGGCGTCGAACCGGTCGAGTTCGGCCTGGGGCGCTCCGGGGCGGGTGTCGCGCGCGGCCTGAGGCTGGGGCAGCGTGGCCACGGCGGCCGTCACGGACGCCGCCAGCGTGGGGCTCGCGGCCACGTCGGATCCGGTCGACTGCTCGTCGCCGAAGGACTGGGCGGCCAGGTCGCGCAATCGGTCGAGCGCGGCCCCGGCGTCGGGCCCGCTGGCGAGGGCGACCAATTCGTCGCCCTGGCGCAGGTCGAGCGTGGATATCTGCACCACGCTGTCCGCCCGCGCCGGGCCCCGTCCCCGGGTGGCATTGCGCAATCGGACGTCGGCGGCCAAATCGGAGAGGACCGAGACGACCGCGGCAGCGGGACGCGCGTGCAGCCCGTGCGGGTTGGTGAGGATGTGCCGGAACTCGAGCGTGGTGCCGGAGTCGGTCCCGGTGGGCCGCGAATCGTCCGGCTCACCAGCACTCCGGGTGCCCTCGTCGCCCCCCAGATGCTGGGCCTTGCCCGCCAACCCGGATCGGGCTTCCCGATCGACGGTGTCCAGGGTGGCGCCGGTGCTTGCGGTGACCATGGCCGCCACTAGGCCCTCGACCAGCGTCGCGGTGGTGAGCCGCACGTGCCGAGCGACGTCGGGATCGAGGAACTCGAGGGCCATTTCGGAACTCAGTACGGCGCTGCCGAGGTCGAGGAACACCAGGACGCCATCGGGCGAGTCGACCTCGGTGATCGCCTCGGCGATCGCCGACGCGTCGGTGCCGAACGTCACGGCATCGAGGCCGGCCGCAACGGCCACGACCGGCCTCGACTCGGGAGGGACCATCTCGGTGGCCAGGGCCACCACGGCATTCGCCAGCGCTCGACTGTGGGACACGACGACGATGCCGATCACGGCCTCACCTCCCAATGCTCATCAGCCCAGGGTGCGGGCTGCCGATTCGATCAACAGGGTGACACTGCTCGCGCCGGGGTCCTGATGTCCGGCCGAGCGCTCCCCGAGGTAGGACGCGCGTCCCTTGCGCGCCACCAGGGGAACCGTGGCGTCACGACCGGCGGCGCTCGCGGTGGCGGCGGCGGCCCAGGCGGCCTTGACGTCGTCTCCGGCTCCGCGGAACGCGGCCACGGCGGGGGTGAGGGCGTCGACCATGGTCTTGTCGCCGACCTCGGCCCGGCCGCGCTGCACGATGCCGGCGAGGCCCGCCTCGAACGCGTCGCCCCACTGGGACGCCCTGATCTCGCCGTCGGGTGGCAGCGCACCTCCGACGCGGAGGAAGAAGGTGCCGTACAGGGGACCCGACGCGCCACCGACGGTGGAGACCAGGGTCATGCCCGCCTTCTTGAGATAGGCGGCGGAGTCGGCGAACGAGGCGGCGTCGAGGGCGTCGACCGCGCGCATGCCGCGATCGAGATTCGAGCCGTGGTCGGCGTCGCCGATCGCACGGTCGAGATCGGTGAGCCACGCAGCGTTCTCATGCACCTGGCTGGCGAAATCCGCCAGCCAGGTGTGGATCACGTCGGGGTTGAGAGCTGTCATGCACCCCACCGTAGCCCGGGGGTGAGGACCGGGGCATCCCACAGCTTGAGCAGGTCGTCGTCGGCCCTGAGCAGGGTGACCGAGGAGCCGGCCATCTCGAGCGAGGTGATGTAGTTGCCGACGAGGTTGCGGGCGATCGTGATGCCGTGCTTGTCGAGGATCTTGTGCACCTCGGCGTACATGATGAACAGTTCGAGCAGCGGGGTGCCACCCATGCCGTTGACCATGGCGATGACCGGTCCACCGCCGAAGTCGAAATCGTTGAGGATCGGCTCGACGAGCATCTCGGCGACGTCCTTGGCGGGCGCCACCTTGCGACGCTCGCGCCCGGGCTCGCCGTGGATGCCGATGCCGACCTCCATCTCGTCGTCGGCAAGATCGAAGGTGGGCTTGCCGGCCGCGGGAACCGTGCACGAGGTGAGCGCCATGCCCATCGAGCGGCCCTGACCGTTGACCTTCTTGGCCAGCGCCACGAGCGTGTCGAGGTCGCGGCCCTCCTCGGCGGCCGCGCCGACGATCTTCTCCATCAACACGGTGAGGCCGACGCCGCGGCGTCCGGCCGTGTAGAGGGAGTCCTGCACGGCCACGTCGTCGTCGACGACGACGCTCTCGACCTGCACACCGGACTCGGCCGCGGCCATCTCGGCGGCCATCTCGAAGTTCATCACATCACCCGTGTAGTTCTTGACGATGTGCAGCACACCCGCGCCGCCGTCGATGGCCTTGGTGGCGGCCATCATCTGGTCGGGCACGGGGGAGGTGAACACCTCACCGGGGCAGGCGGCGTCGAGCATGCCCATGCCGACGAAGCCCCCATGCATCGGCTCGTGCCCGGATCCGCCGCCGGACAGCAGCCCGACCTTGCCCTCGCGGGCGCCTCCCTTGCGGAGCACGATCCGGTTCTCGTAGTCGACCGTGACGAGGTCGCCGTGCGCGAGTTCGAGGCCGCGCAGGGAGTCGATGACGACATTCTCAACGTCGTTGATGAGTTTCTTCATGCCGCTCAGTCAAGCACCGCCCCTCACCCGGTGGAAGGGCTGGCGGGAACGTGTGCACCCTTGAAGATCCCGGATTGTCAAGTGTGCACGGGAGGGTCCTCGGGCCGGTGGCCCGGGCCGGGTGGCGGCGGTGGTGGTGGGATCGTCGACAGTGCGGGTGGCGTCTCGGGCCACAGCAGTTCGACCGTGCACGGGGAATGGTCGAGCACGAACCGGATCTCGCGCCCCAGGCTGTGCGGACCCAGCCGACTGCGGTCGCCGTCGCGGGCCAGCACGATCCGATCGGCGTGCCCGGCAGCCTCGACCACGACCCGCTCGGTGCGCCCGGTGAGCACCTCGGCCGTGCAGTCGCGCCCGAGCCCGGCGACCGCCTGGTCGAGCAGCTCACGCGCCTCCTGCTCGCTGAGCGCCGCACGGGCCGGGTCGTCGTCGTGATGGCGGTGGCCGCGACCGAACAGAGACGCCGGCTCGGGAGGCAGCGCCGCGCCGTGGTCGCACACGGTGACCATGTGCAGTTCGTCGGCGTCCGGACGTTGCCGCAGCGCCCGCACCACCGCCGGCCAGGTGCCGGGGCTGATCCAGCCGAGTACACGCATGGTGACCTCCTCGTGGGCCGGTCGCCGATGACCGGCCCGGTCGACGTTCAGGTGA
>DAIESZ010000003.1 GCA_027346035.1 Propionibacteriaceae bacterium | reverse complement strand
GGTCGTCGCAGCCCCCGAGGACTAACGGCGCCATGGCCTTCGTAGTCCGCCGCCTCGGAACCGCCCTGACGCTTCTCGCGAGCTATGCGTTGATGAGCGGTTGCGCGCCGCTCGCCGTGACGCAGGACAGCCGGAACTTCGACGTCGTCAACGACTTGGGGACGAGCGTTGCTGTCGGGCTCTGCGCGTCGGATCACTGTCCGGGGCAGCATCTCGAACGAGTCGAGCATCTGCGCCCGCACGAGGTTGGCGGCCAGTTCACCGCTCCCCAGGATCCAGCTCAGATCATCGTGGTCGAGCTGCCCCACGGCGTCCTGCGCTGCCTGACGATCGATTACCAGGACGCGGTGGACGCCGCAGGCCCTATTCCCTTGTCGAAGTCGGTCTCCTGTTGAGCACCTCCCGGGCGCACCACGTGCGCCTGCGAGGCCGCTGTGGCGGCCGGCACTATCCGCTCGTGGCCGTCCTACTTAGCGTGACGCGGCGGCCCGGAGGCTGAGCCGTGTGGCAGCGTCCACCAGAAGGGGTCCCTCACAGGGACGTCGCCGAGGTATCTCGCGACGCGGTGAGCCTGTCTCGTGGCTCCCCAAGAACTCGTGCAGGCGAGCCCATTCCGATCACCGCTGGGCGTCTGGAGCACCACCTGCCACCCAGGATTGGGAGACGCGTCCGGACTGCCTGCCAGGACCTTGACGAGTTGCACCTCATCGGCCCGCACGGACCAGCGAAGACACCGGACGACCCCGCCATGGACGAGCCACACGTTCGGGACGATGTAGTTCCACAGGATTGTCAACGCCGGTCGAAAATTGACCCCCTGTTGCCGATCGAAAATTGACCCCCTTCTTGGTTGTTGTTGGTCCTAGCTGGTTGGTTGGCGGCGTCCGCGGGTGCGGTAGGAGTCGCCGTCGAGGCCGATGACGTGGGCGTGGTGAACGAGGCGGTCGATGGTGGCGGCGGCGACGACGTCGTCGCCGAGGGTTTCGCCCCAGCGGCCGAAGGGCAGGTTCGAGGTGACGATCACGCTGCCGGTCTCGTAGCGGGAGGCGATGAGTTGGAAGAACAGGGCGGCCGCGGCGGGGTCGAAGGGCAGGTAGCCGACCTCGTCGATGACCAGGGCCCGGTAGCGTTTCAGTCGTCGTAGTTCGCGCTCGAGGGTGCCGGCGGCGTGGGCGGTTTGGAGCCGGTTGATCCAGCCGGTGGCCGAGTCGAACAGGACCGGGTGAGTGGCCTCGGCGGCCTTGATACCGAGCGCGATCGCGACATGGGTCTTACCGGTTCCGGGTGGGCCGAGGAGGACCACGTTCTCGCGTTTCGGGATGAACGTGCAGGTAGCCAAGTGCCAGATCAGGTCCCGGGACGCGGCCGGGACGTGGTCGAACACGAAGTCCTCGATGGTCTTGACCGCGGGGAAGTGCGCGGCCGAGATCCGCAGCCGGGTGCCGTTCGCGGTCCGGGAGGCGACCTGGCGGCCGAGGACCGCGGCCAGGTATTCCTCGTGGGACCAGCCCTCGGCGCGGGCACGCTCGCCCAGGTCGGTGAACGTTTCGGCGATCACCGGGGTCTTCAGCTCGCGGGCGAGGAAGCCGATCTCACCGGCCAGATCCTTGCTGGGGATGCCCATCAGCCCACCAGCCCCGGGCTGCGGGTCGCGGGCAGGTCGAACAGGTCGTCGTAGACGCTCAACGGCCGCTGGACGACCAGCTCGCCGACACCGCGACGGTCGGGGTCAGGGACCGTGTGGAGTCGCTGGCGGGCGGCCCGCAGAGCTTTCGCGGTCTCGACGTGGGCGGGGTCGGTGATCGTGCGCCGCTGGTCCTAGCAGCGGGCATGGCGGGCCACCGGCCGGCCGGCGCAGCTGACGGTGACCGTGTCCAAGTCCCAGTCGATGTCGACGAAGCGGCCGATCACTGACGGGTCGACCGAGTAGTCGTTGCCGGCCACCCGCACGTAGTAGTCCCGGCCCAGCCGGACCCGGCGACCCGATCCCGTCCGGGGCGCCACTGGCGGCAGCGCCAGCATCGCCGCGACCTCGGCCCCGAACATGTCGCTGGGTCGGGCGCCGGTCCGACGCTGCAACCGCTGATTCGCCCGGGGCAACCAGCCCGCCAGTTGCGTGTTGAAGTCCTCCGGCGAGGTGAACATGCGACCCGGCATGAACGACGTCCGCAGGAACCCGTTCGCCCGCTCGACCACCCCCTTCGCCTCCGGATCCCTCGGCGGGGTCTGGTAGATCCGGGTCCCCAACGTTCCCGCGAACCCCGTCGCCGGCACCGTCAACCGGCGATGCTGACCGATCCCGGACTCGTTGTCCCACACCAGCATCCGCGGCACCCCGCCGAAACTGCCCGACAACAACCGCCACATCCCCGCCAACAGGTCCCCGGTCTGACGCGACGGCAGCAACACCGCGGCGATGAACCCCGACCAGGCCGCCACCATCGTCAACACCGGCGGCCCCGCCAGCACCCCCTGACCGACCGGCACCACCCTCGCCGGGAACCACAGATCACACTGCACGATCTCCCCGGCCCGGTACTCGGTCCGATCCGCCGGATCCGCCGGCAGATACAACGGCCGCAACACCGCCACCCTCGCCCGCAACACCGACGCCGAATGCTCCCACCCGATCCGCTCCGCGATCACCGACGCCGGCATCTGCGGCGTCGCCGCCAACAACTCCCGGATCCGCGGCTCGAACCCATCCACCACCGACCCCCTCGACACCCGCCGATACCGCGGCGGCTCCGACGACGCCAACGCCGACCGCACCGTGTTCCGCGCCACCCCCAACTGCCGCGCGATCGCCTTGATCGCCAACCCCTCCGACAGATGAAGCCGACGAATCTCAGCCCACTCATCCACACCGATCACTCCCTCACTCTCGACGAGAGGGGTCAGTTTTCGCCCGGCGCCACGGGGTCAGTATTCAGGCGGCATCGACACTCAGCTCCGGGTATGTCACTGTGTATCCCGATGGGACTGCCAGGCCGAACGCGTCCAACTTGAACTATCCGAAGGGAGATACACGAGCCAATCTCGTCACGGTCAGGTTGGGGGGCGACGGAAAAGTAGCGATGACGAACTCCAGCAGCTCCAGCTTGCAGCTAATCGGCGACGTCTCCGGGTACTACCTGGGTGCCGCCGATGGCATGGCCGCGTACCCCTCTGCGCCGCCCTCGGCCGCCGGTTCCTTCGCA
>DAIESZ010000368.1 GCA_027346035.1 Propionibacteriaceae bacterium | reverse complement strand
GTCGACGACCACGAGATGGGGATCACCACCGTCGTGCGGGGAGAGGAGTGGATCAGCTCCACCCCCAAGCACATCCTGCTGCATGAATGGCTCGGGCTCCCTGTTCCGCAATACGCCCACATGCCACTGCTGCGCAACCCCGACAAGTCGAAGATCAGCAAGCGCCGCAACCCTGCGGCCCGGTTGCTGTGGTTCCGCGAGCAGGGCTACCTTCCCGAGGCGCTGCGCAACTTCCTCCAGCTGCTCGCGTACCCCCCGGTCGGTGACGACGGCAGTGAGATCGCGACCCTCGACCAGTTCGTCGCCTCGTTCGACTGGTCGAGGGTCAACACCACCGGGCCGATCTTCGACGTCAAGAAGCTCGATTGGATCAACGGCGCCTACATCCGGGCGATGAACCCCGAGGTCCTCGCCGACCGCATCATCGACCACCTCGTCGAGCGGGGCGTGTGGAGCCAGCCGGACGCCGCCCGGCGCGGATTGGTACGTCGCGCCACGCCGCTGATCCAGGAGCGGCTCACGCTCCTGGGCGAGGCGGCTGACAAGCTTGACTTCCTGCTCGTCGACGACACCACCCTGGAGGTCGACGACGGCGCGCTCGAAACGCTCACCGACGACGCCGCTCGGGTCGTGGACGCCGCCCTCGGCGTCCTTGAGGGGTTGTCACCCTGGGACGCCGAGACGATTCAGGCGGCGCTGCGGGCGAAGCTGGTCGACGATCTCGGGCTCAAGCCCAAGGTGGCCTTCGGCCCGGTGAGGGTGGGGATCACTGGTCGCCAGGTGTCGCCGCCTCTGTTCGAGTCGATGGAGATCCTCGGACACGACTCCTCACTCGCTCGGCTCATCCGGTTCCGCGAACTGCTGTGAGGGCCCCGGGCCGGCCCGTCCGATGTGTCCGGCGTCCGGTCGGGCCGCTACTCTCTGCCCTATGAGCGACACGGCCGCGACGGGCGGAGCCAGCGATTTCATCCGGGACATGGTGCGCCGCGACATCGAGCAGGGCACATTCGGTGGTCGAGTGCAGACGCGGTTCCCGCCCGAGCCGAACGGGTATCTTCACATCGGTCACGCTAAGGCCGTGGTCGCCAACTTCGGGATCGCCGAAGACTTCGGCGGCGTGTGCAACCTTCGGCTCGACGACACGAACCCGGGCACCGAGGAGACCGAGTACGTCGATGCGATCGTTGACGACATCGCCTGGCTCGGCTATCGGCCGGGTGTGGTCGTGCACGCGTCCGGCTACTTCGCCGAACTGTACGGGTGGGCCGAACACCTGGTCCGCCAGGGCCTCGCCTACGTCGACGACCAGGACGCCGCGACGATCTCCGAGCAGAAGGGGGACTTCGGGCGTCCTGGCGTCGACAGCCCCTTCCGTGATCGCCGGATCGCAGAGAACCTCGACCTGCTGCGTCGCATGCGCGCGGGCGAGTTCCCCGACGGCAGCCGCTGCCTTCGGGCGCGGATCGACATGCGGGCCGAGAACATGTGGCTCCGCGACCCCGTGATGTATCGCATCCGTCACGCCCATCACCACAACACCGGCGACGAGTGGTGCATCTACCCGACCTACGACTGGGCCCACGGGCAGTCCGACGCCATCGAGGGCGTCACGCACTCCCTCTGTTCGCTGGAGTTCGAGAGCCACCGGGCGCTCTACGACTGGTTCCTCGCCCACCTGCCGCTCGACGGGCCGGCGCCGAAGCAGAAGGAGTTCGCCCGGCTCGAACTCACGCACACCATCACGTCGAAGCGCCGGCTGCGCACGCTCGTCGAGGACGGCGTGGTGTCCGGGTGGGACGACCCTCGGATGCCCACCTTGCGCGGGTTGCGCCGTCGCGGCTATCCCGCCGCCGCCATCCGTGACTTCTGCACGGCCACCGGCAACACCCGCAACAACTCGGTCAAGGCGATCGAGGAACTCGAGTCCTACGTCCGCCGTGAGCTGAACCGCACCGCGTTGCGACGGATGGCCGTGCTGCGTCCGCTCAGGCTCACCATCACCAACTGGCCCACCGACGGCGATGGGCGTCCGGTCGTCGAACAGCTCGAGCTCGTCAACAACCCCGAGGATCCCGACGCCGGGTCGCGACCAGTGGCGTTCACGGGGCGGCTCTTCATCGAGCGCGAGGATTTCGCGGAGGTCCCGCAGCCGAAGTTCTTCCGCCTCGCGCCCGGGCGTGAGGTGCGCCTGCGTGGCGGCTACTTCGTGACCTGCACCGACGTGGTCAGGGACCCCGACGGGAGGGTCGTCGAGGTGCTCGCGACGTACGATCCCGCATCACGCGGTGGCTCGGCACCCGACGGCCGCAAGGTCAAGGCCACCCTGCACTGGGTGTCGGCGGCGCACGCCCTCGATGTGACGGTCGCGCTCTACGGCCGCCTGTTCTCCGCTCCCGTCCCCGGCGAGCGCACCGGCGAACCCCTCGACGACCTCAACCCTGACTCGCTCGAGCTGATCACCGAGGCCAAGGCGGAGGCCTCGCTCGCCGACCTCGCGCCGGGCGAGGTCGTGCAGTTCGAGCGGCTTGGTTACTTCGCCAAGGACCCCGACAACACGACGCTCTTCCACCGTACGGTGGGCTTGCGCGATGAGTGGGCCAACATCCAGAAGCGCTCGTCGTAGCCGACCCCGCCGCGGCGGCCCCCCTCGTGCGGCCGGGGGCCGTGACGCCATGCCCCGAGATTCACACCGCTGGGTGCCGGGGGAGGGTTCCGTGTGCCCTCTTCTGCTGTTCCGACGCGGACCAGTCGTGCCCGGAATAGCGTGAACACAGCGACATTCATCGCCCATGACGTGGCAGCCGGTGCCATGCGGGACGGCGACTGGACGCGTAAAGACAACATAACCAAATGTAAAACAACGGATTCGGCTTCCCAAAGCAAACATGATCGGATACGATCACACACAGGAGGTCGCAGATGACCCCTCCGGCCATCGGCCGGTCGTCGTCCAACGGTGGAGGGCAGCATGGGGCAGCAGGCGGGTACGGAGAGTGGCCCCCGCGACACGCGGACCGCGCCCCGTGCCGAGCGGCGACGCGGAGCCGCGCGCGGCCTCTACGCGCAGGAGCGTCAGAGCGCCATCGCCCTGCTCGCACGCAACGAGGGTCGCGTCTCGGTAGTCGAGGCCGCGGCCGCATTCGAGGTGACCCCCGAGACCATCCGTCGTGACCTTGAGCAGTTGGACCGCGCCGGAGTGCTTCAGCGGGTCCATGGGGGTGCCATCCCCGCCGAGCACGGCCAACTCGGCGATCGAGCGGTGTCGGATCGTGAGTCGGCCGCCGCGGCCGAGAAGGATCGCATCGCCCATGCGGCCCTGTCGTACCTGCCGACAACCCCTCACGGCTCGATCCTGCTGGACGCCGGCACGACGACCGGGCGGCTCGCCAGGGCCCTGCCGGTCGAGGCCGATCTGGCCGTCTTCACCAGCTGCCCACTGATCGCGGCGGTCGTGGCCGAGCGTGCCCAGCGTGATGTCGAGCTGAGTGGTGGGCGCGTGCGCGGTCTCACCCAGGCCTGTGTCGGTGCCGAGACGGTGGCCTGGTTCGAGCGGCTTCGGGTCGACGTCGCGTTCATCGCGACCAACGGCGTGTCGTTCACCCATGGTCTGTCGACCCCCGACCTCGCCGAGGCCTCGGTCAAGCGCGCGATGGTTCGGTGCGCCAACAAGGTCGTGCTGCTGGCCGACTCGCGCAAGCTCGGCGTCGAGACCGCATGCTCGTTCGCCCGGCTCGACGACATCGACGTCCTCATCACCGACTCAGCCCTGTCCGACGCGTTCCGGCGTCGGCTCACCGACTTCGGAATCGAGGTGGTTACCGCATGATCGTCACCCTCACCCCCAACCCCAGTCTCGACCGCACTGCGCCCGTCGAGGGGAGAGTTACCCGCGGGGGAGTGCACCGGTTGGGTGTCATCACGGCCGAACCCGGCGGCAAGGGCGTCAACGTGGCCCGCGCCATTCACCAGGCCGGCGTCGACGTCGTGGCCGTGGTTCCCGCCGATCCCACCGATCCGCTCGTCGCCGGGCTGGAACGGCTCGGCGTCCCACATGTCACGGTGCCCATTGGTGCACCGGTGCGGGCGAATCTCACGCTGACCGAGCCCGACGGCACGACGTCCAAGTTCAACGAGCTGGGCGCCGAACTGACCCCTGGCGTCGTCGAGAGGGTCGCTGAAACGCTCGTCGCCACGTCCCGGGGGGCGTCGTGGGTCGTCCTCTCGGGCTCGTTGCCGCCGGGTGCGCCGGTCGACTGGTACCCGCGGCTGGTCGGCGCGCTGCGCCCGCTGGGCGTCCGGGTGGCCGTCGACACCTCCGACGCACCTCTGCAGGCGCTGGCTGCGGCGCTGCCGCAGGCGGCGCCCGACCTCATCAAGCCGAACTCCGAAGAACTCGGCCAGCTCATCGGCCGCGACGGGCTGGCCCTCGAGGACGCCGCCGACCGCGGGGACTGGGCGCCGGTGCTCGCCGCCGCCCGCGAGCTCACCGGGCGGGGGGTGGCTGCTGTGCTCGTCACCCTCGGAGGGGCGGGCGCGCTCCTCGTCACCGGAGCGGGGGCGTGGCTGGCGACACCACCACCCGTCACCCTCGCCTCGACCGTCGGCGCGGGCGATTCGGCCCTCGCCGGGTATCTGCTCGCGGAGGTCGAGGGGCTCGATGAACCGGGCCGGCTCCGCCGGGCCGTCGCCTATGGGTCGGGCGCTGCCGCGCTACCGGGCAGCCAGTTGCCGACCCCCGACCAGACCGATCCCGATGCCGTCCAGGTGACGTCCATCGGCGACCTCACACGGCACGTCACCCGAGCCACAACTGAATAACTCACCCAGCAGGGATCCAAGGAAGGAAACCAATCCAATGACCACACCGTCATTGATCGAACCCGGGCTCGTCGCCCTGGACGTCGATCTCGGGAGCACCAAGGAAGGTCATCCGTGGTCTCGCCCGGATCGTGGCCGCCACCGGACGCGCCGAGGCCGAGGGCCTCGCCGCGGACGTTCTCGAGCGTGAAGGCAAGGCGCCGACCGGCATGCCCGGCGGCTTCGCGATCCCCCACTGCCGTTCCGCGGCGGTCAACACCGCCTCGCTCGGATTCGCCCGGCTCAGCACGCCGGTCGACTTCGGCGCCAAGGACGGTGCGGCGGACATCGTCTTCCTCATCGCGGCGGCTGCCTCCGGCGGCGCCGACCATCTCAAGCTGCTGACCAAGCTGGCCAGGGCCCTGGTGAAGCAGGAGTTCCTCGACTCGCTGCGTGCTGCCCAGACGCCCGACGACATCGTCGCGTTGGTCCGCAACGTCGTCGAGCCCACCGAGGCTCCCGCCGCCGCGGCGGCCACGCCGGCCGTCACCGGGGAGCGTCTGTCGATCATCGCGATCACCGCGTGCCCGACGGGCATCGCCCACACGTACATGGCCGCCGACTACCTCGTCAACGCGGGCCAGGAGCTCGGCGTGGATGTCGTCACGGAGCCGCAGGGCTCGACGGCCACCGAGTGGGTCACCCCCGAGCAGATCAAGGCGGCGTCGGCGGTGATCTTCGCCACCGATGTCGGCGTCAAGAGCCGCGAGCGATTCGCCGGTAAGCCCGTCATCGAATCCGGGGTCAAGCGGGCCATCGACGAGCCTCGCAAGATGATCGAGGAGGCGGTTGCCGCGGCCAAGGATCCGAACTCCCGCAGGGTGAGCGGCAGCGCGTCGGCCGCGACCGGCGCCGCTGGCGGATCGGCCGGCTCGTCACTCGGCTGGGGCAAGCGGATCCAGCAGGCACTGATGACCGGTGTCTCCTACATGATCCCGTTCGTGGCGGCCGGCGGCCTGCTCATCGCCCTCGGGTTCCTGTTCGG
This sequence comes from Propionibacteriaceae bacterium, assembly GCA_027346035.1. Classification (GTDB taxonomy): domain Bacteria; phylum Actinomycetota; class Actinomycetes; order Propionibacteriales; family Propionibacteriaceae; genus JAJYQH01. The sequence continues at coordinate 28 of DAIESZ010000368.1, read as the reverse complement.
CAGCTACCAGATCCCGTTCGTGGCCGAC
>DAIESZ010000350.1 GCA_027346035.1 Propionibacteriaceae bacterium | reverse complement strand
GGCCAGGCTGCGCAGCGCGGTGGCACGGATCTTCGACGTCACGACGCCGAGCACCGCCCCCTCGACGCCGAGACCCTCCACGAGCGGCAGCACGCCCTCGTAGTCCTCCTGGAGGTCCTCGAGATGGGCGAGGTTGAACCGTCGGTAGGCGGTGATCAGGTCGTCGGTTCGGCTGTAGCCGGCGAGGGCGTCGACCAGGGTCATCCCGACCAGGGGGCGCACCAGCGACTCGTAGATCCGCTCGCCGAGCAACTCGGCGAAGGCCACCTCGTAGGAGCGCAGGATCAACGGCACCGTGTTCACCAGGGTTCCATCGAGATCGAACAGCACGACGGGCCAGCGCAACGACGACATGCCCCGAGCGTACCGAGCCCGGACACGGCGGCCATCTCCCCGGGACGCCGGTGGTCGCGGGTAGCATGCCCCCATGACGACCAGGCCGCGACGCGGCACGTCAGAGCCCCCCCGGCCCGCTCTCCGCGGGCGTCCACGTCGCGCGTCCGGCGCCGGTGAACCCCAGCCGGTGGAGGCTCCCCCACCGGCTGCGACCGAGACGCTCGACCCTGCCGGCGACGTCGCGATCGACGTCTCCCACCTCACGGTCGTGCGGGGCCATCGGCTGGTGCTGCCCGACCTCAGCGTGCGGATCCCCCGCGGCCTGGTCACCGGCCTGCTCGGCCCGTCTGGTGGTGGCAAGAGCACACTGATCCGGGCCATCGTCGGCGTCCAGATCGTCGAGTCGGGCACGATCAGCGTGCTCGGCGAGCCCGCGGGCAGCCCACAGCTGCGCCGCCGGGTCGGCTACGTCACCCAGGCCCCGTCGGTCTATGACGACCTCAGCATCCGCGAGAACATCAACTACTTCGCCCGGCTCGTCGGGGCATCGGCCGACGACGTCGACTGGGCCATCGACCAGGTGGGGCTGGCCGACCACGCCGGCCAGCGGGTCGCGAACCTGTCGGGCGGCCAACTGTCACGCACCTCGCTCGCCTGCGCACTGGTCGGGCGGCCCGAAGCACTGGTGCTCGACGAGCCCACGGTCGGGCTCGACCCGGTGCTGCGCCGCTCGCTGTGGACCCTGTTCCACCAGCTCGCCGATTCCGGCACCACCCTGCTCGTCTCCTCGCACGTCATGGACGAGGCCTCGCGCTGCGACCGGCTGTTGCTGCTGCGCGAGGGCCGGATCCTCGCCGACGGCAGCTTCGACGAGTTGCTGCGGCGCACGAACACCCACGACGCCGAGGACGCCTTCCTGGCCCTCATCGACGCCGAGGACGCCGCCCAGCACCGGGGGGTGGCCTCATGAGGCTCGCGTTCGTCTCGGCCGGTCGGATCCTGCGCCAGTTGCGCAACGACCCCCGCACGATCGGGCTGATGCTGGTCGTGCCGCTCGTACTCATCGGGCTGATGGCCTGGATCTACCACGGGCAGCCACTGATCTTCGACCACGTCGGCCCCGCGCTGCTCGGCGTGTTCCCGTTGACCGTGATGTTCATCGTCACCTCGATCACCACCCTGCGCGAACGGCAGTCGGGCACGCTCGAACGCCTCCTCACCACCCCGCTGTCGAAGGGGGCGTTCATGAGCGGTTACGCGCTCGCGTTCGGGGTCGTGGCCCTGGTGCAGGCGCTGCTCGCGTCCGCCTGGTCGGTGTGGGTGTGCGGCATGAGCATCCACGGGGCCTGGTGGCAGCTGGTCATCGTGGCGGTCATCGACGCCGTGCTCGGCAGCTCGCTCGGACTGCTGGCGTCGGGCTTCGCCCGCTCGGAGTTCCAGGCGGTTCAGTTCATGCCCGCGTTCATCCTGCCCCAGTTCCTGCTGTGCGGCCTGTTCGTGTCCCGCGACTCCCTGCCGACCGGACTCAAGCAGCTGTCCGACGTGCTGCCGCTGTCGTACGCCGTCGATGCGATGAACACGCTTGCCACCAGGATCGACGGCGGATCGGACGTCGCCAAGGACGTCGGCATCCTGATCGGCTTCAGCATTCTCGCGCTGGTCGGCGGCGCGCTCACCCTGCGACGGCGCACCGTCTGAGCCCCCGTCGTTCGGGAGCCCCATCCGGCATCTGCCGGGCCGGGCCGGCGTCCGGAGGCCCCGGTAGGCTGTGGGCGTCCGGAAGGAGGGTGGCGATGGGATCGGATGGGCTGCAGGCCGCAGCAACGGCGCCTGTGGGTGACGCGGCGTCCGACGAGATCCTCACGCTGCCGCCGCTCGACGAGTCGGCCCCCGGCATCCCGATCAGTGGCAGCACCGGACAGCCACGGCGCGGCAAGGTCATGGTGGTCGGCATGGGCTTCCTCTACGCCTCGGCGATCAGCGCCCTCGCGTCGCTGGCCAAGGCCTGGTGGGACACGATCCACGTCGCCACCTGGCCGCACTCGATCCGGTTGTACGACCTGGCGAACGTGCCACCCGGCTCGTGGCAGTCGGTGCTGCTCGTCGTCGCGATGGGGCTCATCGGCGCCGCGATGGTGACCGTGCCGGCCATCGCCGGGTTCAACGCCTGGAACGGCTACCGCTGGAGCAGGATCGTGGGCATCGTCGCCGTGCCCGTCAGCGGGCTCGCGTGGTTCATGAATCCGGTCGCCTGGATCGCGCTGCCGCTCGCCGTCATCGGTGCCACGATCCTGTGGACGCGGCCCGTCACCCGCTACTACGGGCACTGGGAACAGTTCCGGGGCGGGGAGCCCCGGCGTCCGGTCGAGTACACGCAAGTGGTCTACGGGCCCCTGTCCCGGTTCCGCTGAGGTCGCCGTCGGGCGCCGAGACGCCGCGGACCATCACCGGACGCACCCGTCGGGGCGCCCGAAGCCCAGCAGGTTCAGCCGGTCAACCCCGTGTGGTGGGCGGCGAAGGCCAGCAGATCGGCGGCCTCGTCGGCCACCATCGTCGCGGGCTTTCCGGGTCCGTGGCCGGTGGCCGACTCGATCCGGGTGAGGATCGGGGCGTCGCCGACCTGCGCGTGCTGCAGCGCCGCGGTGAACTTGTGGCTGTGCAGCGGCACGACCCGATCGTCGTGGTCCCCCGTGGCGATCAGGGTCGGCGGGTACGCCGTGCCCTCACGCACGTTGTGCAGCGGCGAGTAGTCCAGGGCCGTGGCGAAGTCGCCGGGCACGTCGGGGTCGCCGTAATCGCTGATCCAGGCGGATCCGATCGTGAACCGGTGGAACCGCAGCAGGTCGAGGACGCCGACCATCGGCAGCGCCACCCCGAACAGGTCGGGACGCTGGGTCATCGCGGCACCCACGAGCAGGCCGCCGTTGCTGCGTCCGTGCAGGGCGAGCTGCCGGGAGGTCGTGACTCCGGTGCCGATGAGGTGCTCGGCGACCGCGATGACGTCGTCGAACACGTGCTGTTTGTTGGCCCGCTTGCCGTCCTCGTACCAGTGGGCGCCGAACTCGCCGCCGCCGCGCAGGTTGGCGATCGCCAGCGTCCCGCCGGCCGCGAGCCAGCCCGCGAAGATCGGGCGGAAATCGGCGAGCACAGGGATCCGGAATCCGCCGTATCCGTAGAGCAGGGTCGGACGCGGGCCGGGGGCGGCGTCGGCGGGTTCGATGAGGAAGTAGGGCACCTCGGTGCCGTCGGCGCTGGTCGCCCGGCGGCGGCTGCTGCGCACCTCGGGCAGCGGGTCGCCGGGGTCCACCAGCGGCAGCGCGGCGACGTCGCCGGGGACGGGCCCGACGCGGTAGCACGTCGTGGGGCTGGTCACGGAACTCGTCGCGACGAACAGGTCGGGCTCGCCGGGACGCCCGGACAGGCCGACGACCGCGCCCCCGGGCACGCCGGGGACGTCGACCGGGGTGCCGTCGAGCCGGTAGCGGCGCAGCACGGGGGTGGCGTCCTCGAGGGTCTCGAGCACGAGGTGGTCGCCGGCGATCACCGCGTCGGCGATCTGGGCGTCGCCTTCGGCGACGATCTCGCGCATGACCAGCGACCGCCGGGCCTCGCTGGCGGCCAGATCGATCGCAACCACCCGGCTGCGGGGCGCGTCGAGGTCGGTGATGGCGTAGGCAACGTCGTCGACGGCGTCGATCACCCGCCACTCGTGGGTGGCCTCGTCGACGAGCCGGATCGGCTTGCCCATCCGCACCCGGCCGTCCACCACCTCTTGGCGCATCGCCCACAGGCGGCAGTTGCTCTCGGTTCCGCGCTCGATCGTCACGAACAGCCACCGGTCGTCGTCGCTGGCCTGTGGCCACGCCATCAGCCGCTCGTCGTCCAGCCGCACGACGGTGACGTCCTCGGACGCCGGCAGCCCCAGGGTGTGCAGCCGCAACTCGCCGCCGCCGAGGGCGGCGGTGCTGGTTCCCTCGGCCCGCTCGGCGTGGTCGAACGCGTTGTAGAGGACGCTCAGGGAATCGGCCAGCCACACGACCGGCGCGAACTTGGTGACCAGCTCGGGTTCGTCGAGCGCCTCGCCGGTGATGAGGTTGCTGAAGCGGAACCGCTGCCAGTCGGAGCCCGCCTCGCTCACCGAATAGCACAGCCGGACGCCGTCCGGCGAGGCCGCGAAGTCGCCGAGCGAGCTGGTGCCGTCGGTGGACCACGTGTTGGGGTCGAGCAGCACCCGGCCGCCGGCGACGAGCTCATCGAGGGTGTCGGCGGAGTACCACACGTCCTGGGCGCGCGTGCCGTCGTTGCGGCTCACCGCGAACCCGTCGGCCAGGTGCCGCACGACCCCTGCCCGGGGACGCAGCACGATGCCGCGCAGCGTCCGCCGGAACCACTCGCGCTGGGGAAGTCGGCTCAGCGCGCGTTCGGTGTACTCGCGTTGACGTTCGACCCAGTCGACCACGTCGGGCCGATCGGGATCCTCCAGCCAGCGGTAGGGGTCGGCGATCATGTGGCCGTGCAGGGTTTCCATGATGTCGTCGCGACGGGTGGTGGGAAAGTTGCTCACCAGTCGACCCTAACGAGACCCCCGGACACGTGCCAGCCCGGGATCCGGCGCGACGTGGGCGTTGCGGGTCGTCTATAGTGCTCCTCGGTGGTCGTCGACGCCGGGTCGCCCCCACCATCGGCGGGGACACCCTCAACAGGCTCGTTTCCCCTTGCCGCGCGGGCGTAGCTCAATGGCAGAGCGCCAGCTTCCCAAGCTGGACACGCGGGTTCGATTCCCGTCGCCCGCTCTC